>JANYDP010000325.1 GCA_025363535.1 Verrucomicrobiota bacterium
CCTGGCCCTGGGAGTGGGCGCATGAGTTGTACGTGCACGCCGCGAATGGCCAGGGCGAACTGACCGCGGCGGGCCTAGGCATTGCCGCTGTCCTGGTGGTGATCTATTTCCTACTCAATTTCTGGAGCGTGAAGGTATTCGCCGACACCAATAGCGCGATCACTTTCTTCAAGCTCATCGTGCCGGCGGCCACCGCCATTGCGTTGGTGAGCACCGGATTCCATTGGGAAAATTTCCAGCGTCGAACTGCTCGGCCACAAGGGCGCGCTGAAATTCACGCAGGATGAAACGGGTCTGAAAGTGGAATTGCCGCCGCAAAAGCCGTGCGATCATGCTTGGACGCTGAAAATCTCCGGTCTGAAAATTTGATTGTCAAACTCGAGTCCAAAAATGAAGATCCTCGTCATCGGTTCCGGCGGACACAAGCCCTTGCCGGTTCATAGCCCCGTCAGGGACGGGATCTTTGTAGAACCAGCCAAGAATGCTTTTCATGCTCTGTCAGGAGCGACATCATTAAAAGTTTCAAAGCAAAGTCGCGAAGGCGCAAAAAACGGATTGTTTTCCTTGCAACTTTGCCTCTTAGCGTCTTTGCATTAAATCCGTTCGTGATGGATGCCGCTCCTGACGGGGTTTAGAAAAGTCTGTTGACGAAGCGCGGAAAGAATTCAAGTCCGGCAAGTGCCCGCATAAAACGGTTGCTCCTGCCGTTCACTGCTTTCATTCGTTACGCCCCGCCGCTTTACCGCAAACATCCGCGACCAGGCGCGCCGCTACCGTCCGTGCCCTCAGTCGGCGTAGTTATAATTCACGACTACCTTTTTCCAGTGTGTGCTTTAGATTTAATCGAATAAATATCCCTATTCGCACTACCATACTTTTTCTTGTCGCCGGCTTGACCGGCAGTTTGTGCGCGCAGACGCTCACGAATCTTGGGGCGGTCGCGCCAACTCCAGGAACGAATGACATCTCGCAATTGTCAACCAACGGCAACACGACTTTCCCCGACGGGATTAATTACTTCACCGACAACAATCCGCCGGTCAGCCAGACATTTAAGACTGGAACAAACGCGCTGAATCTCGCGACGGTTGCCATCAGGACGGCGGGGTTGGATTCCGGCGGCGGCTATGGAACGAACACCACCACGCCGACGTATTATCTGCGCATCTATTCGATCAGCAACACCACGGCGACGTTGTTGATTTCGTTCAGCGCGGCGAACCCTAATTTCACCGACGGAAACTGGCTGAAGTGGAGCGGGCTGAACGTGCCGCTGGGCACGAACAAAACCTACGCGTTCACCTTTGGCCGGCAGACATCCGGCGGCGGTTATGCGGCGCTGGCGGTGGCGACGAACAAATACGCCGGCGGTGAAATTGTGACCATTCCAATTTCTGGTGGCCCGGTCAGCCCCGGCAGCACCCACACGTTTGACGCGGTTTTTGTTCTGGGTTTCCGGGCGGGACCAACGAACATCCCGGCCTTCATGCCGTTCCCGATGCCGACCTACGGATGGAATCTCGGCAACACGATGGAGGCGACGTGGGGCGTGCCGAATCGGACCGCAGCGCCATTCTACACGGCCGCGAACGCCGGGTTCAACGCCGTGCGCATTCCGGTCGCGTGGGATTTCAATTCACCACCAACATCAGCGGCGGCGTCACGAACTACCCGATTAATCCTGCGTTCATGGCGCAGGTCAAACAGGTGGTGGATTGGGCGCTCAATGCCGGAATGTATGTCATGATCAACGACCATTGGGACGATGGCTGGCTGGAAAACAATATCGGCACCAACGTGGATGCAACCATCAACGCGAAGATGAAATCGTATTGGACGCAGATCGCAACCAACTTTGCCGGTTACGACAACCATTTGCTTTTTGCCGGAGCGAACGAACCCAACGTGAATAGTCCGGCGGCGATGACTACGTTGATGTATTACTACCAGACCTTCGTCAACGCCGTTCGCGCCACCGGCGGCAACAACACCAATCGCTGGCTCGTGATGCAAAGCGTATCGGACCCGACATGGATGAACGCCTTGCCGACGGACACGGTCTCCAACCGTTTGATGGTGGAGTATCATTGCTACTCGCCAGCCCAGCTTGCGATTTTGTCTAGCGATGCCTCATGGGGCATCGTGCAGTATTTTTGGGGACAAGCTTATCATTATGCTGCCGATCCAACCCGCAACTGCGTCGCGCCCGAAGAAGGCGGCATGGACGCGGGCTTCCAACAACTGACCGACCAATACGTCAGCAAAGGTATTCCGGTAATGATCGGTGAATTCGGAGCGGCCTACAAGGCAGCGCTTGCGGCCACGAATGCTACAGAGTTCGCTTGGAATCAAGCTTCCCAATATTATTGGCACAAGTATGTGGCCGAATCCGCTCGCGGCCACGGACTCAGTCCGTTTTTTTGGAGCACACCCGGCACTCCGTTTGATTGGACCTCGGGTGCAGTCAATGACACACAACTTATTACCGCGTTGACCGGCGGGGTCGCGCCGCCACCGCCGAACGGCGCACCCTACGCTCCGTCCGGATTGACGGCGACCGTGAGCAACAATAGCAATGTTGTTTTATCCTGGGCGGCCGGCAGTGGAGCCACCAGCTACAATCTCTACCGCGCAGCGGAAAGCGGTTACGAAGGAACTAATCCGATTGTCTCTGGCATCACCGGCACATCCTATACCAACACCAGCCTCAACAGCGGCACGACCTATTACTACCAAGTGGTGGCGTCAATGCTTCCGGATTATCCGGTTTTTCACCCGAAGCTAGTGCGACGATTTCCGGTGTGAACTCCGACCCGGCGCAGTTCCATTTTGAAACCGACGTGCAAGGTTGGTATGGCGGCGGTGGCATCATTGCAGGAATCACGACTTCAAACGCGCAGCACTATGCGGGCAATCAGTCGCTGGCTGTGAACATCAACAGCACGACATCAGGCTCATCGTCAGTATCGGTTGGCAATGTGGCTGTCCTCCCCGGCATGACGATCACCTTCCGGGTCTGGATTCCGAGCGGCCATAAAATTTCCAATCTCCAGCCCTACATGCAGGACCATAACTGGGGCTGGACCAGCAGTTGGTATGGGAGTTTCACGCCCAACGCCTGGAACACAGTGGCCCTCACCGTGCCGGCGAATGCCGTAGCACCATTCCGGAATCTCGGCATTCAGTTTAACACCAGTGCCGGCTGGACGAACACCTGTTACCTTGATTCCGTTTCCTGGAATACGCCCGCGCCGGACTTCAATCTGACGGCGAATCCCACCAGCCTGACCGTGAATGCCGACACGAACGGCACCAGCACGATGACGGTGACGGCGACCAACAGCTTGAATGCATGCTATACGTTGAGCGTAACCAATCTTCCGAGCGGCGTCTCCGCCACGTTCACGAACAGCCCAATCTCCGGCGGCACAAGCCTGCTGACACTCACGGCCTCCAACACCGTCACCGCCGGCACAACGAACGTGACCGTCATCGTCACCGCCGGATTGATTAGCCACACGAAGACCATTGCCCTCACGCTAACTGGGCCAACCAACACGCCGCCCGTGCTCGCCGCGATCACCAATCGCACCGTGAGCGTCGGCCAGACCGTCGCGTTCACCGCCAACGCCACCGACACCAACCAACCGCCGCAGACGCTGACCTTCGCATTGCTCGTCGGGGCAACGAACGCGACGTTGAACACGAACAGCGGCGCGTTCTCGTTCCGCCCGCTCGTTCCGCAAGCCAACTCGACAAATAATTTCACGCTGAAAGTTTCCGACAACGGCACGCCCAGCCTGAGTGCCACGCAGAGTTTTGCGGTCATGGTAAATCCGCTCACCGCGCCGATGGTCAGCACTGTTTCCGTCGCGGGCGGACAGTTCAGTTTCAGCGTCAGCGGCCAGAGCGGGCCGGATTACGCGGTGGAAACTTCAACCAACCTCACGCAGTGGAGCAACGTCTTCATCACCAACTCGCCCACGCTGCCGTTCAATTGGACGGACGCCGCTACCAATTCGCCGCAGCGTTTCTATCGCATCAAACTCGGCCCGCCGCTGCCGTGAGCGCTTGAAAAAATGCACAGGCGTTCGCGCCTTGGTTCAATATCATGCTTTGGATTCATTGCACAAATAATGCGGGCTGGAGTAATAGACTCTCAGCTCTGGATGACGAGCGCTCGTTATCCTTTCATTGCGAGGCTTTGTTTTTCCTTGCGTCTTTACGTTAAATCCGTTTGTCGTTGATGCCGCTCCTGACGGAGCTAAATGCGATTGTGGCTTTGGTTCTACAAAGATTTCGCGCCTACGGTGCTTGCACACGGTGTGATTATGGACATGAAAAGAATTTTGATTCTACTGCTCGCCTGCCTCGCAACTCCCATTGCGCTGGCCGAACCATCCTTGGCCGAAAAGAACGCCGCCGAGAATGTGGCCATCGAAAAGGAATGGGAGTCGTGGAACGCGCCGTTCCCACCGTTGCGCCTCATCGGCAACATCCATTACGTCGGCGCGTCCGGCCTCAGTTCGTTTCTTATCACCACGCCAGAGGGACACATCCTGCTGGATACCGGGTTTGAAACGACCGTGCCGCGCATCCGCGACAGCGTGACGCAGCTCGGCTTCAAGCTCACGGACATCAAAATCATCCTGAACAGTCACGCGCACACCGATCATGTCGGCGGCCACGCATTGATGAAGGAATTGACCGGCGCGAAAATCCTGATGAGCGAGGCCGACGCCGCGTTGCTGGCCAGCGGCGGCACGAATGACTTCACGCCTTACTCCAAGGAGATGATGGGCTATCGCCCCGCCAAGGCGGACCGCATTCTGCGCGATGGCGACAAAGTCACGCTCGGCGGCACAACGCTCACCTGCCATCTCACACCGGGCCACACGAAAGGCGCAACAACATGGACGATGGACGCCGTCGAAGACGGCAAGGTGCAACACGTCGTGTTCTTCAGCAGCACGAGCATTTTGCAGGGCGTTCCGCTGGTGAACAACCCGCAGTATCCCGGCATCGCGGCCGATCTGACCGCCAGCTACAAGAAGCTAAAGGCGCTGCCCTGCGATGTCTTCCTCGCGCCGCACACGGGCTTTTTCAATTTGGCGGAAAAGGCGGATCAACTTGAGAAGGGCGTTAGGCCGAATCCGTTTATTGATTCTAAGGCGTTCAAGACATTTATCGAACAAGCCGAGCGGAAATTCCTAGCTCAGTTGGAAAGCGAACAAAAGAACACGTCCGAGAAGAAAGCCTCAGTAAATTAAGAGCGTGCCGCACGTCGTTTAGCAGCGGCTCAAAAACTCACGGCCGCCCCCGAAGCCAGCCTAGTTGCGCACGTCAAACCGAGTCAGGCTTAACCACAATCCCGAATCAGGATTCCGGTCTGGCTACGGCTTGCTGTAATAATTCCACTCCGCCTTGGTTTCGTTTTTTTCAACCGGCTTGTCCAACAGCATCCGGCCTTCATTGCGATGGCCGGAGCCGCCGCCATGGCGGATGACGAGATAGAGCACAGCAACGCCCGCACCGAGCAGCACCATCACTGGAATGAGCCAAAAATGCAGTCCCATACTTTGCCTTTGGTTTGATTTGGATTGCGGACGTGTCAACCTACTCCCCGTCTTAAAAATTTCCAGCGCGAGAAGATGAATTATTTGCCGGCGCCCCCCGCTCAACTTAAAATGACCGGCGGCAAATCAGCGATTTACAAACCGGCCGAGTTCAGCTAAAGCTAAGGCCGCACCTATGACCCAGAACGACCCAACGCAGGGTTTTCGGGCAACGACTCGGTGGCATGACGAGCCGGCTTCAATTGTTTCCCAACGGCACGGCTTCACGCTGATCGAACTGCTGGTCGTGATTGCCATCATCGCTATCCTGGCGGCACTGCTGCTGCCGGCGTTGGCCGGCGCGAAAGACCTGGCGCGCCGCATCCATTGCATCGGCAACGAAAAACAACTGACGCTGGCGTGGGCGCTGTATCCGGTGGACAACCACGAGAAGCTGGCGCTGAATGGTGCCGCAACCTTGGGTCTGGCGACTTATCCCTACCTCTGGATTTACGGCAGCAATCATGGTGATCCGCAGACGCTCACGAATTCTGATTACCTGGTGTCGCCCCGATACGCGCTGTTCTCGCAATATCTTCGGACGACGGAGATTTACAAATGTCCGGCAGATCGTTCGCTCTGGCCGCTCAACGGGAAACTAGTCTACGAAATGAGGAGTTATTGCATGAACTCCTACCTCGGCACGCCCCCCGGCAATGTGCAGTCGCCCATCGCCACGAACGCCGCTTACCTGAGTTTTTTCAAGAGCTCACAGCTCGCCCGCGTCTCCACGGCCGATTTGTTTGTGTTCATTGACGGCAACCCGGCAAGCATCTGCACGCCGGCGTTCGGGGTGGACATGGTGGGGGAAACGTTCATTCATTATCCGTCCAGCTTTCATCGCGGCGGCGGTGTGGTTTCGTTTGCCGACGGCCATGTGGAACCGCACAAGTGGCTCGATGCCCGCACCCGGAAAGGCCTGCCGACCACCTCCCCCTACATCCCGCACGGCGATCCCTCGCCGGGCAATCAGGATTTGAAATGGATTCGCGACCACACCACCGTGCGCAACTGAGCGCCGGTTAGGAAACACGGCGTAGGCCATCACTCGCTGCGGCGGTTAATCACAGCGGAAAAGTTTTCAGCAAAATATGTCTTGGCAGTCCCGTCTTCGTTTTGCAATCTGCCCGGGCTATGCAAAACAAAAAACCTCTGTTTTGGTTGTGCTTGCTCACCGTCCTCCTTCATTCCGCCACCCGCACCTTCGCCAGTGAAGCGGACCTCCACATCCCTGACCTCACCACCGTGAAATTCGCCGGCCTCGGCGGCGTCTCCGGCGAAATGCTGATGTACCTCGGCCTCGGCATCTGCCTCCTCGGCGCGGCGTTTGGGCTGCTGCAATACAAACAGACCAAGGCGCTCGACGTGCATGAGAGCATGGCTAAGGTTTCTCACACCATCTGGGAAACCTGCAAAACCTACCTGTTCACACAGGGCAAATTTCTCGCCATCCTCTGGGTACTCATCGCCGCCTGCATGGTTTATTACTTCGTGGGTCTGCCCTGGAATGATCCCGGCAATCACCTCACTCACGGCGAACTGATCCGCAACGGTTTCGTCATCCTGCTCGCCTCCGTCCTCGGCATCCTCAGTTCCGACGGCGTCGCGTGGTTCGGCATCCGCATCAACACTGTGTCCAACTCCCGCACCGCCTTCTCCGCGCTGAAAGGCAATCCGCTCGCCACGCTCGGCATCCCGCTGCGCTCCGGCATGAGCGTCGGTCTGCTGCTGGTCGCGGTGGAACTGTTCTTCATGATCTGCATCCTGATCTTCCTGCCGCGCGAACTGGTCGGCCCGTGCTTCATCGGCTTCGCCATCGGTGAATCGCTCGGCGCATCCGTGCTGCGCATCTGCGGCGGCATCTTCACCAAGATCGCCGACATCGGCAGCGACCTGATGAAGATCGTTTTCAAGCTCCCAGAAGACGATCCGAAAAATCCCGGCGTGATCGCAGACTGCACCGGCGACAACGCGGGCGACTCCGTCGGCCCAACAGCGGACGGATTCGAGACGTACGGCGTGACCGGCGTGGCGCTCATTGCTTTCCTCGCCCTGGCGCTCGCAGACAGTCCGACCGTCTGCGCCACGCTCATCATCTGGCTGTTCGTGATGCGAGCCTTGATGATCGTCACTTCGCTGCTTTCATACTTTGTGAACGAAGCCATCAGCCAGGCAAAATTCGGCGGCAAAAAAGATTTCGACTTTGAAGCGCCGCTCACCCATCTCGTCTGGATCACCTCGGCGGTGTCCATTGGCGTCACGTTTCTTGCGAGCAAGCTGCTGCTTGGGGATTTCAAGACCTCAATGGCATCACAGCCCGATCTCTGGTGGGTGCTGTCGGTCATCATCAGTTGCGGCACGGTGGCGGGCGCGCTGATTCCCGAGTTCACCAAGGTGTTCGTCAGCACCACGTCGCGCCACGTCCGTGAAGTCACCAACTGCTCCAAGCACGGCGGCGCGTCGCTGAACATCCTGTCGGGCTTTGTCGCCGGAAATTTTTCCGCGTTCTGGATGGGCCTCTGCATCATGGCGCTCATGGCCTTGTCGTATCACTTCTCACAGAACCCCGCACTGCTTGCGCTCATGCCAGCCAAGTTTTTATTCGCCGCGCCAATCTTCGGCTTCGGCCTCGTCGCCTTCGGCTTTCTCGGCATGGGGCCGGTGACGATTGCCGTGGACAGCTACGGCCCTGTGACTGATAACGCGCAGTCAGTTTATGAACTGAGCCAGATCGAAGCGCGCCCGAACATCAAGGCCGAGATCAAAAAGGATTTCGGCTTCGACGCGGATTTTGAAAACGCCAAGCACCAGTTGGAAAAAGGCGATGGCGCGGGCAACACGTTCAAGGCCACCGCCAAGC
>JANYDP010000332.1 GCA_025363535.1 Verrucomicrobiota bacterium
GGGAGAAGGCTGGGGAGAGGGGCTGTTGACCATACTTGACGGCACTTTTCACAACGCTCCTCCTCTCCCCGGCCCTCTCCTCCATTTCATGGAGGAGAGGGAGTTCGAGGGCAGTGTCCAGAGGCGCCCCGCTCCGGCAAGTGTCGTCCGGGGTTCGGGCGATGTCAGGGTGTCCCCTGCCCTTCACCGTCCCATCAATTTTTCGATCTCTTCAACCTCGATGGGAATGTCCGCCATCAAATCCTCCTGGCCGGTCTCGGTGATGAGCACGTTGTTTTCCAGGCGAATCCCAAAGCCTTCTTCAGGAATGTAGATCGCCGGTTCCACCGTCATCACCCAGCCGGCCTGCATCGGTTGGTTGGCCGCCACCACATCGTGAACGGCCAGGCCAAGCGAATGTCCGACGCCGTGCATGAAATATTTTTTAAGCGCCGGGCTGTCCGGGTTTTGCTTTTTAATTTCGCGCGGCGTGATCAGCTTCAGATCCACCAGTTCTTTTTCCACGAACTGCTCCGCCTCCTTCTGCCAGTCCTTCGGTTTCTTGCCTGGCGTCAATCCCGCCGCCGACTGCCGCAATACGCGCAGCACCGCATTGTAAACCTGCCGCTGGCGGCGCGAGAAACGGCCGCTCACCGGAATCGTGCGCGTCATGTCGGAATTGTAATTTGCAAAAGACGCGCCGACATCGAGCAGCAGCAGTTCGCCCTTTTTGCAGACGGCGGCGTTGGTCATGTAATGCAGGCAGCAGGCGTTGCGACCGCTGGCGATGATCGGTTCGTAGGCAAAGCCCGCGTCGTTGCGGATGAATTCATGCGCGAACTCGGCTTCGATTTCCTTTTCGCGCACACCGGGCCTGGTGAACTTGAGCACGCGCCGGAAGCCCGCGCGGGTGATCGCACAGGCGTTGCGGATGAGCGCGATCTCTGCCTCTGACTTGGCCGCGCGCAGTTGGTGCAGCAGCGGCGCGAGCCGCCGGTAATCGTGCAATGGATACTGCCGCCTCGTCTCGACGATGAAGCGCGCGTCCCGGCTCTCCACTTCGACGACGGCGCGATTGTGCTCGTTGCTGTTCAGGTAAACGTGTTCGCACGCGCACATGAGCCGGTGAAACAGTCGCGGAAATTCGGACAGCCAGAAGATGCTTTGAATGCCGGTGAGTTCACGCGCCTCCGCCTTCGTGAGCTTGTGCCCTTCCCACAATTCATTTTCCGACGATGGCTCGCGCAGGAATAAAATCTCGCGGTGCTTCTCATCCTCCGCGTCAGGATTGATGACGAGAATCGTCTGCTCCTGTTCGACGCCGGTGAGATAAAACAAATCTGAATTGGTCACCATGCTCAGCGTGCCGTCCGCATTGGTGGGTGGAATGTCGTTGGCGTTGAGCAGGGCCAGCGCGCCCGGCGGCAGCAATTGCTTGAGACGACTGCGGTTGGCGGCAAACAATTCGGAGTTGACCAGTTCAGAGCGCATATCACTTGATTGAGCCGGAAATGCCAATCCGGTTGCAACTGATTTCTCCTTTGCCACCCTGCCCTGCCCCGGCTAGTCTCCAGCCAATAATTTCCCAGTCAATGCAACCAAACCACCAAACCAAAGGATCAACCATGAAAAAAAACCTCGTGTTCAGCACCGCGCTCTTGCTGGCAGGCTCGCTTCTCGCCGCCGATTCCAGCCCCAAGGATGACGTGACCGCCGCCGCCAAAAAACTGACGGGCGCCGTCAACTACAGTTGGAAAGTAACCGCCGATTTTGGCCCCAACTCACAATTCACTCCCGGCCCCACCGAAGGCAAGACGGAAAAAGACGGGTTCACCTGGCTCTCCTCCACCTTCAATGACAACACCAGCGTGGGCTTGTCCAAGGGCACCAATGTCATTATCAAGACTGACGAAGGATGGCAGACGGCGGCCGAGGCCACGAGCGGTGGTGGCGGCGGCGGATTCAATCCAGCAACGTTCATGGCGCGCCGGATGCAAAATCTCAAAGCCCCGGCGGCGGAAGTTGAAGACCTGATTTCCAAGGCAAAGGAAATTAAAAAGGACGGCGACACGTACAGTGGTGATCTGACCGAAGATGGTGCGAAGGCGCTGCTCTCGTTCGGTTTTGGCCGTCGCGGCGGACAGCAACCTCCGGCCGCCACCGATGCCAAAGGTTCGGTGAAGTTCTGGCTCAAGGACGGCGCGCTCGTGAAGTATGAATCCAAAGTCTCCGGCAAGCGGGAGTTCAACGGTGAAACCCGGGACATTGAGCGCAATGCCACCACAGAAATTAAAGACGTCGGCACAACCAAGCTCGAAGTGC
>JANYDP010000383.1 GCA_025363535.1 Verrucomicrobiota bacterium
CACTCAGGCCGTCGCGGTCATCGTCCGCGTAGGCGTTGTCCCAGGTCAAGGGATCGTAACCCTGCGCGGCATGGCTCAGTTCCACGCCATCGCTGAGGCCGTCGCCGTCCATGTCCGTGTCCTGCAACGGATCGGTGACCACGGAATCCTGGATGCGGAGGAAGGCGTGATCCGCGCCTTCCAGCGGTACCTGGTTGACCGTGCCGGACACGCTGACGACGGCCGTGCGCCATTGGTTCATCGCGGCGTTGTTCAAGGCGGACACGTTCACGGGCAACGCCGTGGCACTGCCATTGATGACGGTGGCACCCAGGGTGTAATCGGTGTTCAAGCTGGCACTGCCACCGGCGGTGTAGCTGATGGTGGTGGCGTTGGCGTCGGGATACGGGCGATGAAACACCAGCGCGCCGCCCACGGTGTTGCCTTCCACCACGGTGGTGGCCGGGGCCACGGAACTGTTCACGCTGATCAAATCTTTCGGCAGATGAAACGGGAGGATGTAACTGGTCTGCAACGCGGCGTTGCTCAAGGTCAACTGCGGGTTCAAGGTGGTGGTGGGAAGGTTTTGCCAGTTTGGATCAAACTTCACCGTGGCCACGGTCTGCCGGGCCGCCCAGACAATGTCCGCACCGGACACATCACCGGAGGCACCCTGCGAGGTGTTGGTGTTGCCGATGAAGCCGTAGGTCAAAACAAAGTGCAGCTTGGCGGTGGTCAGCGCGCTGCCGAGCCGCGTCACTTGCACGATGGCGGGCTGGCGGAACTGGCTGCCATACACGCCGTCCCGCACAATCACCGGCGCGTACACGGTGCCGTCGTTGTCATCAATGTAAACCGTGGCTTGATGATTGGTGCCGATGAGGTATTCGCCCCGCGCCAACACCACCAGCACGGTGCGCATCGGTTGTTGATCGCTGTTATCCACCGGCGTCACCGTCACGTTGGTGCTGGTCGCACCCGGCGCGAAATCCACGTAGCCGGGCAGCTCGACATAGTCCCGCACCTGATTGGTGGTGCCGGATTTGGCGGAGCCGGTGGTGTGATAATAAACCCGCAACGTCTCGCTGGTCACACCCGTGCGGGTAAAGGTGAAGACGCCGGGGTTCAGTCCGGCTTCCCGGGCGTCGTCATCGGTGGCGGTCACTTGCACCACGGGCAGTGACGGGGTGGAGACATTCGCCAGGGTGAGGGTGGCGGTGTTCGCCGTCGGATCCATTTGATAACCGCTGGCACTGGTCAGGGTGAGGGTCAGCGCGCGATCCGTGGTCGTGTTGGTGTCGGCCAGCGGAATGACGGTCAGCCAGTTCGTCCGCACGTTGGCGGGAAAGGTCACGACCGTCGGCAGCGCGGCGTAGTTCACGTTGGCCACGGCGGTACCGGTCAGGGTGAAGTTCAACGTCACCGCATTCGTGGCGTCACCGTCGCGCACGAAATAAAACGCGGCGGTGTTGGTGCCGTACGTGGTGGAAGGTTCACGCACCCAGTTCGGCAGGGCAAACACGCGGATCGGCGGCGGATCGTTGTCAATGATGTCCACCCGCGCCGGGGTGGCATCCACCAGGCCCACCGTGGCGTTGGTCAACGTGATCTCCGCGTAGCGTTCCAAGTCGGAGTAGGTGGTGTTATTTACCGCGCAGACCAGGATGGAGGCGCTGGGCGAACCCGCCGGAATAAAAAGTGAATTCGCCGCCGGGGAAACTGTGTAATCCGTGTTCACCACCGCCGTGCCGCCCAGACGATATTGCACCGTCACGCCGCCCGCCGGGGCCGGACTCGGCAGATAGACGGTGAACAAACCACACGCGCCGCCTTCCGCCGTTGTGGGTGCGCTGGCATAAACCACTGCCGCGTTGCGCCGCACCTGCTCCAGCCGCCACGGCAAACCGTTCGGACTCAGTTCGTCGCCGTCCAAAATGCCGTTGCCATTGGAGTCGCGTAAAGTGGGATTCGTGTGGCTCACCAGCAGTTCAAACGCATCCGGCAAGCCGTCGCTATCGCTGTCGAGCATGGTGCCGAGCCGGAAAAATCCCATGTCCGGCCAGAGATTCGTGACCAGGACATTTGTCTGATTGAACATCGTGCGTGTGATCGGCGTCCAGTTGGTGAGGTTCAAGCCCGGCACGAGCGCGTTGAGATTGGACGTGCCGTACACATCGTAAATCCCATTCGTGTCCGGCGTGTGCAACAGCAGATTGGCCAGCGCACGATTCGTCATCAACACTTGCAGCCACAAATCATTCGTGCCAAAAGGCAGCCCGGAATTATCCACCGACGGCAACTCCACCACATTCGTATCTCCCGAGCCATCCCCCGGCATGGGCGGTCCCGCGTCCGCCCGGCTCATGAGTCCGGCCCGGGCCATTGGCTTGGCCGCCGCCTGCTGCGCCGCTTCCGCCGTCTGCACCTGCTCGATGATGTCCAACACCGCATTACCCTGCCGCTCCAGCAAGGAGGCCGCCGTGATCCCGCGTTGCGCCTGCCGCCAGTTCGGTTGGGGCGTCACGCCGCCCGTGGTATCCACCAGAAATTGATCGGGACTGCCCAAGGAAAAAACGGGCGTGTTCTCCGGCAGACTCGGCAAGCCCGGATACGGCGCGAGAAAACCGCCGTCCCCCGTGACCAACCAGAACGTGCCCGCACGCGGCAACTGGTTCGTCGTCACCGGCGTCAACCCCCTGGCCGCCGCCGCAATCTGCACAATGGAATCCGGCACCTCGGCGGGCGCGGCCATTGACGTTGTTTGGGCATTGCCCGTGAAAAGAGAACCGACCAGATAGAACCCGACCAAACATCCAACGCGTCCCCACATCGTTTTCATTTTGTTTTCCCTTCTCTTGATTGCACAACCCTGTCTCGGAACTAACTAAAAGGGCGCGAACTTAACGCACCCTGCATCAGGCACCACGAAGCGCCTTCCAACACAGCACGCCAAGCCGCGCCGATGGGCGCGCGCTTGATGAGTGTGTTGGGCCTTGGAAATTCGTGGTTTCGATGCAGCCCCGTAGCAAAGCTACGCAAAATTATTTTGGTGATGGTTTTTTTATATTGATAGGAACAATTGAGTCACCTTCACAGACAAAGATGGTTCTACGCTGACCCCTTCATTTTGCCAAGCACAATCCTCCGTAGCTTGATAAAAAAAACTTTTTGTCAGCCGCTCTGGCAGGAAATTCGGTCGGGCGCGTCAGTCCCTGCGCGCCGGGGTTTTAATTTACGCGGCGCGCTCGGAGAGACGCGCCCGACCGGAAGCTCCCCCGCACAGAGTGTCCCATCCAAGACATCTCGCGTTGGCCCAATTTTTGGGGAGTGCAGCGACACGTCGCCGCTTTCCGACTGGCAGACCTGTCTGCCAGTTCTAAAGCGCGGACATGTCCGCGCACTCCCAAGCTTCTCGGATTCAGGAAGCGCTTTGGCGTGGGCGTGATTTATTTTGCCGGGGCGGGCGCGGGCGGTACCGGCGGGGTGCCGTTGCCGTTGCTGTGACCGCCGCCGCTGTCCACTGAAAACAGCGAAGAACCTTGCGTCATCGGCGAAACCCGTCGCGCAAAGGTGGCTCCGCCTTTCTCTCAGGTCATGGGCTGATCCGTGAGTTTCGCACGGTCTGACGAAGCCGCACTCCGCGCTCGGGGGAGGCACCCGAGCAATACCTCCGCTGGCATGGTCTCTTTACCGTAGCGTCAGCCGGGTGGCGGTGGAAGGCGGCGGAACGAACCCAAGCCGGGTGGCAAGGCGACCTTGCAAGATCAGTTCGCCGCAGGCGCGAAATACTGGACACGGTCCGCCGCTGCACGGTTATTGGCTCAAGGTGTCCCATTTATTGCCGATGATATGTTTTAGAGGCGGCCAACCCGCCGATAATTTGATTGAACATGGCGGCGATAAAGCTGCTCAATGCGGACAGACAGACATGGGCACCATTTTGGAAACCAGAAACCTGCGCGTGGAGTATCGCACGCGCGAGTTGAAGCAGGAGACGAAGGTCGCGTTGAAGGGCTTGAACCTGCGCGTGCAGGCCGGCGAAGTGTTCGGCTTCCTCGGCCCGAACGGCGCAGGCAAGACGACGACCATGAACGTCCTGCTCGGCTACGTGAACGCCACCAGCGGCGACGCGCTGTTATTTGATGTCAACGTCCGCGAGCCCATCGCGCGGCAGCGGATTGGCTACCTGCCCGAGCTGACTTACTACTACAAGTTTCTCACCGCCGAGGAGCTGCTGCGATTTTACGCGAAGCTTTTTGGAATTGCGAAATCCGAGACGGAGCAGCGGATTGATCAACTTCTTAAGTTGGTGGAGTTGGAGCACGCACGCAAACGCCCGATCCGCACTTACTCGAAAGGGATGCAGCAACGCGCCGGACTCGCGCAGGCGTTGATCAATAACCCCGATTTGCTGCTGCTCGACGAACCGACGAGCGGACTCGATCCGTTGGGCCGCATGAAGGTGCGGGAGATCATCCAGCGATTGAAGAACGAGGGGAAGACGGTTTTCTTCTCGTCGCACGAACTCGGCGAGGTCGAAACCGTGT
>JANYDP010000413.1 GCA_025363535.1 Verrucomicrobiota bacterium
CAGGCATCTTTGCCTGCCGTAGAGGGCGGCTTCCAGCCGCCCGGAAAAAACATCCGCCCGTGTTTCGGCCCTTGAAATGGTGGCCCGCCCGTTTG
This sequence comes from Verrucomicrobiota bacterium, assembly GCA_025363535.1. GTDB lineage: Bacteria > Verrucomicrobiota > Verrucomicrobiia > Limisphaerales > CAIQOK01 > CAIQOK01. The sequence continues at coordinate 96 of JANYDP010000413.1, forward strand.
ATCGCCACCTTTCCCGCCGGGCTGGAGAGCCACGGCTCTACGTCAGCCAGGATGGCCGACGCTACCTTTTTCAAACAGGCTCTCAGGCGCGGCCGGTCTCAGCGCGCGGCGGCCTTGACCGCGGCTTCAAAGACAATTCGCACCGGCACTTTTGCTTTCGCGGCCAGTTTTTTGCACGACTCGAATTCTGGTGCGGCCTGGATGACCTCGCCATTGAGCTTGCCGAGCTTCACCGTGACTTTGCCAAAGCGGGTTTTGACTTCGGTGAAATCACGCTTCAACTTCCGTCGTTCGCACAGCGCGCGGCGCACGCCGAAGGCGCTCGTCTCGCGCAACATCAGTTCGGTGAATTTGTCCGCGTCCGACTCCCCGCACAGAACCGTCAGCAGCACGCCCGGACGATTTTTCTTCATCTGGATGGCCGTGTGGAAAACGTCCAGCGCCCCGGCGTTCAGCGCGGTTTCGACGAAGTGGCCGAGGATTTCTGAATTGATGTCGTCGAGGTTGGTTTCCAAAACCGCCACGCGATCGGTTTCCCAATCGTGAGTTTTCGCGGCGGCGACTTTGGACTTTGGACTTTGGACTTTGGCCGCGCTGCCGAGCACCGCGCGCAAAACATTGGGCCGCGTCTGATTGTCCCGCGTGCCGAGACCGAAGCCGATCTTTTCCGCGACCAGCCCGGTCATCGGGCCAAAGCTTTCCGCAAACTCCGCCAGCAGCGCCGCGCCGGTGGGGGTGATGAGTTCCTGCGGCTCTTCGCACTGCGTGACGCCGACGCCGCGCGCGCCGAGAATGGCCAGCGTGGCCGGGGCGGGAATGGGAAAGCGCCCGTGCTCGCAATCCACCCAGCCGACGCCTTCGATCACGGTCGAGGCCAGCACGCGCGGCTTGCCGAGCAGTTCGAGCGCAACGCACGCGCCGACGATGTCCACGATGGAATCCACCGCGCCGACTTCGTGGAAATGCACTTTCGCCGCCGGCATTCCGTGGATGCGGCCCTCCGCCTCGGCGATGCGCTGAAACACGGCGACGGATTTTTGCTTCACCCAGGCCGAGAGTTTGCTTTTGGCAATGAGCTTTTTGATTTCCGCAAAGTTGCGGCTGTCATCGTGCTGAAGATGCTCCTGCTCGGGGTCAATGTAATCAACATGATCGGGGTCCGGCTCGAAATCCAAGTCCGGCGGCGGCGGCGGTTCGTGATGATGATGTGCGTGGCCGTGATCGTGGCTGTGCGCATGGCTGTGGTCATGGTGCTTGTGGCCATGCTCATGTCCGTGCCCGTGTTCATGGCCATGCGCCAGATGCACGTCGAACTTCACGCCTTCGATGGACGCCTTGTGCTGGCGGGAAATGTGGAGATGGTAGCCGTCGAGCTTGAGCTTGGCGAGCTGGCGCGTAAGCTTGTCGGCGTCCGCACCGAGATCCAGCAACGCGCCGATGAACATGTCGCCGCTGATGCCACTGAAAATATCAAGATAGAGAGTTTTCATTTTGTTAACCGTAAAGAGTGCAAAGAACTATTTTTCCGCCAGCGCATTGATCTGGCTGGCCGCGTAACCCGCGCCAAAACCATTGTCAATGTTCACCACCGTCACGCCGCTGCCGCAACTGTTCAACATGCCCAGCAGCGCGGCCAGACCGCCAAAGCTGGCACCATAACCGATGCTCGTCGGCACGGCGATGACCGGCTTGGACACCAGCCCCGCCACCACGCTGGGCAGCGCGCCTTCCATGCCTGCCACGACGACCAGCACGTTGGCGCGCTGGATGGTTTCTAGGCGCGCGAGCAGCCGGTGCAGTCCCGCGACGCCGACATCCGCGATGCGCTCCACCCGATTGCCCATGATCTCGGCGGTGATCGCCGCTTCCTCGGCCACCGGCAAGTCACTGGTGCCCGCGCAGATCACGGCGATATTGCCCGCGCGTTTTGGCAGGGGCTTCTTGTCAATGGTGAGGCAGCGGGCGAGTTCGTGATGGACGACGGACTTGAATTTTTTGCGGACGGCCCGCGCGTGTTCGGGAGTGACGCGGGTGACCAGCACGCGCGACTCGCGCTCCACCAACTTGGCCGCAATCTTGACGACCTGCTCCGGCGTCTTGCCCGCGCCAAAAATGACTTCCGGGAACCCGCTGCGCAGCGCGCGATGCGTGTCCACCTGCGCGAAGCCCAGGTCAGCAAGCGGGGCCGCTTGAAAAGACTGCACGACCTGCTCACGGCTGACGCCGCCGGCGCGGAACTTTTCGAGCAGTTGATGGGCTTCAATAATGGTCACGCGGCCAGCATACGCACTGCTGTTAAGCGGGGAAAGGATTTTGGGAACCAAAACACGTTCCTTCAACCATTGCGCGACCTCACACAACCATTCTGCGAGTTCATTCAGTTATTGCCACACCCTTGCCATTGTCGCCGGAGGTCTCGCAACGATTCTGCGAACCCAACCAACCGCTGTCGGAGGCCACGGAATGATTCTTTGGCCTCCATCAATCGTTGATAGACGCCAATTAACCATTGCCAGATGTCTGGCAACGATTAAAAGAAGCCAACAAGTCATTGCAAAAGATTGAAAATAAGAACCTAGGAATCAATTGGTCAAATAACAGCGCTGGGCATCCGCTGTCGCGCTGGCGGCGCTGGGAACGTGCCGGTTTTCAGTCGCGGAGCGACGACCGAAAGTAGCCCACGGTGAAACCGTGGGAATCAAACGCCAAGACGGAGAAAGCCCCGGATGGGGCGAAAGAAATTTTCATTGGTGATTTTCTGCCGCCCCTGCCGGGGTTTGAAATTTTTTTGGCGACTAAACCCACGGTTTCACCATGGGCTACTTTCTGCCGCGCCTCCGGCGCTGTGAAAAGTCGGTTTTGCATTCTACGCGAACGTCATGAACACATTCGAGCAGGTGAACAACACAACCGGCAGCCAGCGGGATTCAGTCAATTCATGCGCGCAACTTGATTTTCCCCGCCCGCCCTGTCAAACCGCAACCGCGACGCCCCCTAAATGACCTGCGACGCCCTTTGGACCGGTTGCGACGGCCAAAACCGGGCTGCGACGGCCTCCGGACGGGTTGCGACGCCTGTTTTCCCACCTGCGACGGCCAAAACCGCGAAGAAAAGCCCAAATTCTGGCTCCAAGCGGACGTTTTCCCATCCGAGCTGGCGATTTGCGGTTATGCCTTGATCAAAACACGGTTCTTATGCCAAGCCCAGACCCTTTAAGAGTTCCGCCTCATGCCGATAACGGACGAAAGCGGGGTGGTGCTCCAGCGCTTCAAATACAAAATTCATGTCTTTCCATTCACGACAGCCCGTTGAATAAATTGTCGTATCAAAGTATTGAGAGTAACGATTCAAAACCTTGAACGCTTCGCTAAGCAGTTCATCAATGTCACCAAAAGTCAGCGGGAATTCCTGTTCGAACGGTTTCTCGCGAAACAGTTCCCGCTCATCCTTGTGAAAAGTTACGCGGTCACGCCACCTCTTCAAATTCTCTACTTTAGGATTTGCAAGGCTTGCATATTTGATGTCGAGATCTAACTGTGTGGAATCCAATTCGCCTATTGACTCCATCAGGTCATCGGCGTGTGGGTCAGATTTTCTCCGCTCGCGAACTGCGACTGGGTCAAAAATAGATTTATTGTCTCGAACGGTTAGCAAGAACCGATGCAGATGGAAACCTTCTTTGTTTTGATCATAGATGCGATGCAGGTGAACCAAGGCTGTCTGGCAATGCGCCTGCAAGGTAAAGTTCCAAAAAAAGCGCGAAAAGTTCGCTACGTTTTCATGTTCTTTGCAAAGCCGGCTAGCTTCTTTGAAAATATCGTAATAGGTATTTGCCCAATATAATTCGTCCCGAAGCACATGAAGAAATTTCCCAAACTTTTCAGGTGCTTCCAGCTTAAGTGATTTTAAGTCTCTCTCAGCCATTTCAATTCTGAATTCTGACGGGAATCTTCTGCTCCGCCAAAAACTTCTTCACATCTCCCACGGTAAAAGTCCCAAAGTGAAAAACGCTCGCGGCGAGGACGGCGTCGGCTTTGCCAGCAAGAAGAACTTCGGCCAGGTGTTCGAGCTTGCCCGCGCCGCCGCTGGCCACCACTGGCACGCCCACGGATTCGCTGATGCGCCGCGTGATGACGAGATCGAATCCGGTCTTCATGCCGTCGGCGTCAATGCTGTTCAAAACAATTTCGCCCGCACCGAGCGCGACGGCGCGCTTCGCCCATTCCACAGCGTCGAGGCCGGTGGATTTGCGACCACCGTGCGAGAAGACTTCCCATTTGTCCGGCGCGGTTTGCTTGGCGTCAATCGAGACGACGATGCACTGGCTGCCGAATTTTTCCGCGCCTTCACGAATGAGTTCGGGATTGGCGATGGCGCTGGAGTTGATGCTGATTTTATCCGCACCGGCGCGCAGCATCGTGTACATGTCGTCCACAGATTTGATGCCGCCGCCGACGGTGAGGGGCATGAAGCATTGGTCGGCGGTGCGTTCGATGACCTCGACCATCGTGCCACGACCGTGCGCCGTGGCGGTGATGTCGAAGAACACCATTTCGTCCGCGCCCTGCTCATTGTAACGCAGCGCGAGTTCCACGGGGTCGCCGACGTTGCGCAGGCCGCCGGTTTCGGCGACGCCGAACTGGACGCCGCGCGTGACTTTGCCGGCGTGAACGTCGAGACAGGGAATGACTCGTTTGGCCATCATGGGAGTATTTGAGCTTTTGACCGGCGCGGAAGCAATCTCTTATCGCAAAGTGCGCCGCAAAGTGCGCCGCCGAGTTTTTTTATTTTTCAACCGCCGCCAACTGTGTTCACCTGTGCGCCATGAAAGCAGTCATTCTCGCCGCCGGCAAAGGCACCCGCATGAGGGAGCTGACCAACGAGCTGCCCAAGCCCATGCTCCAGGTGCAAGGCAAGCCGATCCTCGAACACATCCTCCTGGGCCTGATCGCCTCGGGCATCCATGACATTTTCATCGTCACGGGTTTTCGCGCCGAGGTCATCGAGAATTATTTTGGCGATGGCTCAAAGTGGAAGGTGCGGATTGCCTACGGCCGGCAGGTTGTGCAAGACGGCACCGGCAAGGCTCCGGAGCTGGCGAAAGATTTTATTGGCGCTTCTTCCTTTCTGCTCACCTACGGCGACATCTTGGTGAAGCCAGAGACGTATCAGCAGATGATCCACCGTTTCAACGAGGGTTATTTCTCCGGCCTGATCACCGTGACCGGCGGACAGGACGTGACCAAGGGCGGGTTGAATTTCTTTGACGACCAGTTCTGTCTCCGGCGGATCGTGGAGAAGCCGACGACGGAGCAGGTGGATCAGTTGCGCAACGACGGCTGGCTCAAGCCGGGCGATACCGTCTGGTACAACGCCGGCATTTATATTTTCAAACCGTCGCTGTTTGAGTTCACCGCCAAGCTCCACAAATCTCCGCGCGGCGAATATGAACTGACCGACGCCATCAATGCCCTGCTCAACACCCAGCACAAGATCGCCGGTTTGAAAATCGAAGGCCGCTGGGTGGACGTGCGCGATCCCGAAGTGC
>JANYDP010000434.1 GCA_025363535.1 Verrucomicrobiota bacterium
CCACGCTGCGCGATCGGCTCGAAGACAACACGCGCTTTTTTCGCGAAGCGATGAGTCGCGCGGGCTTCCAGCTTCTCGCGGGCGAACATCCCATCGTCCCCGTGATGCTCGGCGACGCCGCGCTGGCCACGAAGTTCGCCGACGCCATGCTGGCAAAGGGCGTTTATGTGATCGGCTTTTCGTATCCCGTCGTGCCCAAAGGCAAGGCGCGCATTCGCACCCAGATTTCAGCGGCGCACTCGCGCGCGGATTTGGAGTCGGCCATCCGGTCATTTGCCGAAGTGAAAAGCGAACTGGGACTTTGAACCTTGAAACCTATTAACTCCAGAAGCAAACACATGAATACAAATTGCGCAGATAAATTACTGGTCATTTTTTTAACGGCAGCGGCGTTTCTCGGTTCCAGGGCTCCGGCAAACGCCGGGCCGCGCTTGTCGGAATTCGTCCGTCCATTTGTCGGCACACAGGGCGAAGGGAACACTTATCCCGGACCTTCCGCACCGTTCGGGATGATTCAAATCAGCCCCGACACCGACAAAACCAACTGGGACACGGCCTCCGGCTATGAATACACCGACCCGACGATTCTCGGCTTCAGCCTGACGCATCTGAGCGGCACGGGCATTCCCGACCTCGGCGATTTTCTCTTCATGCCGCAGGTGGGGCAGCGGGAATTTTTTTCCGGCATGAAGGATCGGCCGGACGAGGGTTATCAATCGAAGTTTTCCCACGCCGATGAATCCGCTGCCGCTGGTTACTACAAGGTGAAGCTTGCGAAATCCGGCGTCATGGTGGAACTGACCGCTGGTGAGCGTGCGGGAATTCTCCGGTTCACTTTTCCCGCTAGCGATCAGGCGTCCATCATGACCGACTTGAATCACGTCCTCAACGGGGGGCGTTGGCGCGTGGCGCAATCCCATGTGCGTGTCGAGGATAATTCCACCATCACTGGCTTTCACTTGATCAATGGCTGGGCCAAGGAACGCTATCTTTATTTCGCGGCGCGCTATTCGCGGCCCTTTGACAGCGCGGAAATCATCAGCGCCGGAAAGTCGGTGGCTTACGACACGTACCGTTTCCGCAGCAGCAAGGAAGCCGCCGGCACGAACCTTCAGTTCTTCGCCAAATACAAAACGAAAGCGAATGAAGTCATTCAGGTGAAAGTTGCCGTGTCCGCCGTGAGCGCCGCGAACGCCTTGCAAAATCTCGACGCGGAAATCCCGGATTGGAATTTTGAGAAAGTGCTGGAGGCAACCCGTGCAAAATGGGACCGCGAACTGGGCCGCATTCAAATCGAAGGCACGGCGGAACAGAAAGCAACTTTCTACACGTCGCTGTATCACGCGTTTCTCGCGCCGAATCTTTATCAGGACGCGAGCGGCGAGTATCGCGGCTTTGACCAGAACATTCACCAGGCAAAAGGCTTTGCCGCCTACACGGTGTTTTCGCTGTGGGACACTTACCGCGCCACGCATCCGCTGTTCGCGTTGATTCAAGCGCCGCGCGACGGGGACATGATCAACAGCCTGCTCGCGCATTACGATCAAAGCGTGGATCACCTTCTGCCGATGTGGGAGCTGCAAGGCAACGAAACCTGGTGCATGATCGGCTATCATGCCGTGCCGGTCATTGTGGATGGCTATTTGAAAGGCGTGAAAGGCTTCGACGCGCAGCACGCCTATGAAGCGATCAAGACCACTGCGATGAATCCCGACTACGACGGTCTGGCGGCGTATCGGAAGCTGGGCTGGGTTCCGTTTGAAAAGGAGAATGAAAACGTCTCGAAGACCCTCGAATATGCGTACGACGATTATTGCGTCGCGCAAATGGCCAAATCGCTCGGCAAGCAGGCGGACTACGAATACTTCATGAAACGCGCGGCGAGTTACAAAAATCTTTACGACGCGCAGAGCGGCTGGATGCGTCCGAAGGATTCGCACGGCAATTGGGAAACGCCGTTTGACGCCCATGTTTACAACGAAGGCACGCACGCAGATTTCACCGAGGCGACCAGCTCGCAGTATTCCTGGTATGTGCCGCAGGATGTTCCCGGCCTGATGGCATTGATGGGCGGGAAGGAAAAGTTCGCCGCGAAACTCGATTCGC
>JANYDP010000447.1 GCA_025363535.1 Verrucomicrobiota bacterium
CTGAACAGGCTGAAATCAAGGCCGTTCAGGCCGCGCGGCAGTTGGATTATCCGGCGGGCCAGCTCGAAATCATCGTCGCGCGCGGCAAACAACCATCCGTCCAGCGCAACGCCGCCATCAAAGCCGCGCGCGGCGAATGGATTTATTTCCTCGATGACGATTCCGTGCCGCCGCCGCAAAACCTCCGGCAGGCCGCGAAACATTTTTCAAACCCAGCCGTCAAAATGATCGGCGGCCCCAACCTCTGCCCGCCCACCGCGCCGCCGTTGGAAAAAGTTTTCGCCGTCGTCCTCGCGAGTTGGCTCGCCTTCGGGCCGAGCCGGGCGCGCTACGCCAGCTTCGGACAGGCGCGGGCCAGCAGCGAAAAAGAACTCATCCTCTGCAATTTGCTGGCCCGCCGGGCCGACACGCTCGAACTCGGCGGCTTCAACGAGGCGCTTTATCCCAACGAGGAAAATGCGCTCATGGACGAATTGCAAAAACGCGGCGGCCAGCTCATCTACGATCCGCAACTGATCGTCCACCGCCGCCCGCGCCATTCGCTGCGGGCGTTCATCAAAATGCTCGGCACCTACGGGCGCGGTCGCGCCGAGCAGTTTCGCGTCACCCCGACGTTTGGCTCCGTGCTGAATTTTGTGCCGCCGCTCTTTTGCATTTATCTGTTGTCGCTTGCGGTTTTTCAATTGGCGGCTTTGGGAAAACCGTTCGGGCTTTTGAAGATCGCCAGCGTCATGCCGCTCGCGTTTTACCTGCTGGCCGTCGGGCTGCAAACCCTTGCCTCCATCCGCGCGCACGGATTTGCACGCGGCCTGCTGGCGATGCCGTTGCTCGTCGCGAGCCACTTCTGCTATGGCTTCGGCTTCTGGCACGGGTTGTTCACCAAACTCCGTCGCGGTTCGCAGCGCGCCCGCTTTGAAGTGGTGTTGGAGTCCGTTGCGTGCTGACTGTGCAGTCAGGAGGAGCTTGCCTCAAATTTTCCCGCGTTGCCGGTTGGCCTCGTAAAGAAAGATCGCCCCTGCCGCGCCGACGTTCAGCGAATCCACCGTGGGCGGCATCGGAATCGCCACGGCCTCGTCGCACGCTTCCAGAACTCCGGGAGAAATCCCTTTGCCCTCGCTGCCCATCACGATGCAGCAATCCTTCGTGAAATCCGCCTGTGCCAGCGTGCGTCCGCTGACGTGCGGGTGCGCGGCGATGCAGCGGACGCCGTGCTTGCGGAGTTGGCGGATCGACTCGACCAAGCTGGGGGTTTCCACGACGGGCAGATCAAAGATCGTGCCCATGGAATTGCGGACCGAGCGCCGCAGGAACGGGCTGCTGGAAGTTTCGCCCACGAGCAGCGCGTGAACACCGAACGCGACGCAATTGCGCACGAGCGAACCGAGATTCTCCGCGTTCGCCATTTCGTCCACGGCCGTGAGGAGCAGGGGACGCGCGCTGGTGGCCAGGATTTCGTCGAGCGTTGTGGTCGGTGGAATTTTTCCGACGGCCAGAATGCCTTGAAACATCGTGAAGCCGACCATGGTTTCCAACAACTGCTTTTCCGCCAGATAAACGGTGATGAGTTCAGGGCGCGTTTCCAACAACGGGCGGAAGTTGGCCAGCCATTTTTCATCCGTTAAAAGCGAGACCACGGTGAAACGGCTTTCGAGCAGGCGGCGCACAACCTTGTCACTCTCGGCCACGAAGATGCCTTGCTGCTCATGTTCCCAAGGCCGGCGTAATGTGGCGTACGGTTGAAGTTCCGGCGCGTCGAAGGAGGAGATTTGTTGAACTTGGAACATGAGCGTTCAGGGAATACTCATGCGGATGATCGGGTTTCGGAAGAGAGGCCCAGCGAGCCTTGCCCCAAGGGCTGGTAAGCCGACGAGGTTAGTTCGGTTGAGCACAATTGCAGCGTCGTACAAGGCACATCTTGGGCGGCGACTTCCACGCGGACATGCGTCGCGCCGATTTTTTGCAGTCGCGCATTCATGACGCGCTGGGCGATTTCGGGTTTGTTGCACTCGCTGCTGAGATGGCCGAGGAACAAATGCCGCAATTCCGACGACATGATTTCCTGGGCGGCATCGGCGGCGGCTTCGTTGGAAAGATGGCCGTGACGACCGAGAATACGCTGCTTGAGGCTCCACGGACGGCGCGGACAATCTTGCAACATCTTCACGTCGTGATTGGATTCGAGCACGAGCGCGTGGGCGGGGCGGACGCGTTCGAGCACCAGCTTGGTCGCATGGCCGAGGTCGGTGAGGAAACCGAGGTTTACGCCGTTCGTGCGCAACAGATAGCCAACGGGGTCCTGCGCATCGTGCGGGATGGAAAATGTTTCGACGAGGACGTCGCCTATTTCAAAACTCGCGCCGGTGGCGAAGAGGCGGCAGTCGAATTTTTTGCCGAACTGAAACTGGATTTCCTCGTGCGTCGGACGGTTGCAATAGATCGGGATGCGCAGCTTTTCGCACAGCATCGGCAGGCCCGCAACGTGGTCGCTGTGCTCGTGGGTGATGAGGACGCCGGTGAGGTTTTCCGGCGTGCGCCCAATGGTGGCGAGCCGCTGGCGGATCTGGCGCAGGCTGAAGCCCGCGTCCACCAGGATGCGGGCTTCGGCGGTCTCCACGTAGGCGCAATTGCCTGCGGAACCGCTGCCGAGGATTGTCAGTCGAACAGCCACAGTGGACGTTAGTCAGCGGCGGCGGGACGGGCAATGATTTTCAGGGTGCCGAGTCTTGGAAAATTATTTTTCGTCCCGGACGAGTTTTGCTTAAAGCACGCCCGCTTTACACCGATGAAATGGTCAAAGTGATGGGGTTAGCGAAAGCCGTGCCACGTTTTGCTTGAGCTATCCGCCGCATCATCTAACATCCGCCTCGAAACATGGCTCAAGGTTTACATTTATCGCAGAGAATGTCGCAGTCGATGGTGCTGGCGCCGCAGCTTCAGCAGTCGCTCGCATTGCTCCAGGCTCCGACGTTGGAACTCAAGGCGCTCGTCGAGCAGGAGCTGCAGCAGAATCCCGTCCTCGAAGAGACGACCACCACCGAGACGGAAATGCAGGAGCAGGATCCGCGCAACGACGACAACTCGCCCGCGCCCGCCGACCTCGCCGAGCCGCCCGAGGATGTGAACTTCGATCCCGCCACCGAAAAACCCGAGCCGGCCGCCGATGATTTTCAGCAGGAGTTTGAACGCCTCGCGCAACTGGATCAGGAATGGCGCGATCACGCCTCCTCCGCAAACCTCCCTAGCCGCGCCACCGCCGAGGACGAGGAGAAACGTCAGTTCATGTTTGATTCGCTCGTCGCCAGCACGTCGCTTCAGGACATGTTGCTCGAACAGGTGCGCGAATCCGGCGTGCCGGTCGAACTCCAGCCCGCCGCCGAGATGATCATTGGCAACATTGACGACTACGGCTATCTCAAGACTCCGTTTGAAGAACTTTCCAATCTGTTTGGTTTCCCGGTTGATAAAATCCAGGCCGCGCTGACCGCGATCCAGACCTTCGATCCGCCCGGTGTTGGCGCGCGGGATCTGCGCGAATGTCTGATGCTCCAGCTCGAACGTTCCAAGCAGACGGAGAGCCTTGAGTACCGCATTATCCGCGATTTCATGGACGCGCTCGGCAAACGGCGCATTCCCGAAATCGCCAAGGGCACCGGCTGCGAAGTGGACGAGATCCAGGACTCGCTGGAAAACATCGCCAAGCTCGAGCCGCGACCCGGGCGCGCCTTTCTGCCGGACAACGATCAATACGTCTTACCAGAAGTGTTTGTCACGCGCACCGTGGATGGCTTCAACGTCACCACGAACAACGAGCACATTCCGCATCTCCGCATCAGCAACACCTACAAAGACCTGATGTCACAGGGCGAAAATTCCTCCGAGGTCCGCAACTATATCCGCGAAAAAATCCGGGCGGGAAAATTTCTCATCAAAAGTCTGCACCAACGTCAGGCCACGATTCTGAACATCGCCAAGGAAATCGTGAAACGTCAGCACGACTTCATGGACAAGGGCGTGGCGTATCTCAAGCCGCTCACGATGGTAATGGTGGCCGAGGTGGTGGGCGTGCATGAAACCACGGTCAGCCGCGCGGTGTCCGGCAAGTACATGGAAACGCCGCAGGGCATTTTTGAGATGAAATATTTTTTCACCGCCGGCATCCAGACCGCCGGCGGCGAAGGCATGTCGAACACCAGCGTGAAGGACATGATCGCAGACATGTTCAAGGCCGAGAACCCGGCCAAGCCGCTGTCCGATCAGGAGATTGTGAAGATGCTCACGGACAAAGGCATCGTCATCGCCCGCCGCACCGTGGCGAAATACCGTTCGGAACTGAACATCCTGCCGTCGAATTTGCGGAAGGTCTATTGAGGCTTGAGAAAAGTCCTTGGACGGATTAAGTGA
>JANYDP010000504.1 GCA_025363535.1 Verrucomicrobiota bacterium
CCTTGGCAGCGCCTTTGAATATCACACGCCCGATCAAGCGAAGCTCCGGCAGGATATCGCAGCGACGAAGGAATACATCCTCCTGGGGAAGGACGTCGGCGCAACGGGTGTGAAAGTCCGTCCGAACGGGTTGCCGAAGGAAGTTCCCGTCGAGCAAACCCTCGCGCAAATCGGGAAGTCGCTGCGCGAGCTGGGCGAATTCGGAGCGCAACACGGCCAGCAAATCCGCCTCGAAGTCCACGGCGCCGGCACCTCGCTTCTCCCGCACATCAGGAAAATCCTCGATGCGGCCGACCATAAAAACGTCGGCCTCTGCTGGAATTCGAACCAGTCCGACATTTTCGGCGATGGCTGGGACGCAAACTTCAACCTGGTAAAGGACAAGATTTTCACCGTCCACATGCGCGACCTCTACCTGGAGGAATACCCCTTCCGCAAGTTGCTGACCGGACTAAACGAGATTGGTTTCAGCGGCTTCACCTTCGCCGAGAGTCCGCCCAGCACCGACCCGATTCGGGTGATGAAATACTACCGCTCACTCTGGCTGGCATACCAGGGGCTGCTGTAGCGGCGGTCGGCGACCGTCGGCACTGTCAGAGGCGCACGAGCACTTCGTCCAGGGGCAAAGCGGCGAGCAATTCACCAATGCTTTTTGACTGTCCCGGCAGCACCAGACGGGGCGCGATTTCGTTCAACGGCTGCAACACAAACCGGCGCAAATGGGCCCGCGGATGCGGCAGCGTGAGCGTGGAGGAAGTCCGCGTGTCCGTGCCAAAAGCAATCAGATCGAGATCGAGCGGGCGCGCCTCGTTCATTACTTTCTTCGCCGGTCGGCCAAACTCTTTTTCGATCGCCTGCAACTTCCCAAGCAACGACTCCGGCGTCTCGTTGGTCTGCGCTCGCAGACCGGCCAGCGCATTCACGAACATCGGTGAACCCGGCGGGCAGTCCACCGGTGAACTTTGCCAGAGCGCGGATTGAACCAGTGGCGCGGCGGAAAGCGCCTGCATCCGCGCCAGTGCTTCGCGGAGGATTTTGGCCGACTCACCGAGGTTAGAACCGAGCGCGACGTAACACAGGGGTCCCACCGGTCGCTGGCTGGCTTGGCTCATGGAAGATAGACGATCCGAACGCCGCCGCTACTCCAGCCCCAAAACATCTTGCATATCATAAAGGCCGGGCTTCTGCGTTACGACCCACTGCGCGGCCCGCAGCGCGCCATGAGCAAAGGTCTCCCGACTGCTCGCCTTGTGGGTGAGTTCCACCCGCTCGCCCTGCGCGGCAAAGATGACCGTGTGGTCGCCCACGACGTCACCGCCGCGCAACGAGTGCATGCCGATTTCCGAGTCGGTGCGCACGCCCACAATTCCAGAGCGTCCGTGGCGAATAACCTGCGACAACTGTTGCTGACGCACCTCCGCCAATATTTCCGCGAGCGTGGTGGCCGTGCCGCTGGGCGCATCCCGCTTCAGGCGATGATGCATTTCCATCACTTCGAGGTCGAACCCCGGGCCCAAAATTTCCGCAGCCTTGCGCGTGAGCCAGAAGAGCGTATTGACGCCGGTTGAATAATTGGAGGCCCAGACCGTGGGAACTTCCGCCACCGCCTTTGCGATTTCGGATTTTTCGAGGTCCGTATGTCCGGTGGTGCCGATAACCAGCGCTTTCCGGTGTTGCGCACACATTTGGGCAACGGCCAGCGTCACGTTGTGAAAGCTGAAATCGATCACCACGTCGCCCTCGGCAATGACGGCGGCGAGATCATCGCCGGCATCAATCTCGCCGACGATTTTCAAGGCGGGCACCTGCGCCGCGCCGGCGATGAGGGCCTGGCCCATGCGACCTTTGCTGCCCGTAATGATGACGTTGATCATAGCTGTAGGATTTCAAATTTGAAAATTCCGGAAGGGCAACCGGCGGCCGCGCGTGACTCAACTCGCCAGCCCCGCCCGCCCGGTTACTTCAACACGCCGCACGCCTTCAGGGTCGCCTGCAGGGTCGCCCGGTTTTTCGCACTCATGGGCACCAACGGCAGGCGATATTCTTCCTCGACCAAACCCAGCATCGCCAGCGCGGCTT
>JANYDP010000540.1 GCA_025363535.1 Verrucomicrobiota bacterium
CCGTTCTTGAGCGTGATGGTCTTGGTCAAGACTTCGTAACCGGGCGGGGTGATGCCCTGTTCAAGCAGGTTCTTGCCGTCTTCATGCACCATGCGGAACTGGAGGAAGGCGGCTTTCTGGATGTTCGTGCGCGCTTCAGCCGTGGCGGATTCGGAGAGGCCGGGGAGCTGGATGCGGATGCGGTTGTTGCCTTCGGGCTGGATCACCGGCTCAGCCACGCCGAAACGATCCACGCGTTTGCGGAGCACGTCAATGGCTTGGTTCAGCGCGGCGGTCGTGCTGTCGGCGCTGACGACTTTGTTGGTGCCGAGTTCAATGAGACTGTTGGTGTCCATCTCGACGAGGAAGGACGTGCCGCCCGCGAGGTCAATGCCGCGCTTGACGCGTCCGGCGGCTTCGCGCTGGAGCTTGTTCAGGATGACTTGCGTGGGGTGCGACTCGTTCTGCGCCTCGAAGAACGGGAAGTAAGTCGTGAGATCGTTGGTGCCGGCGGCGATCATCAGGTTGGCGTAAGCATGATCGGGCGCGGTCTTCTGAAGTTCCTGGGCCTTGGCGACAATCTGCTTGAACGCATCGTCGCGCTTGATGGCGCGCTCGCGGAAGTAGGTCACGAGATCGCGGTCGTTCATCGGGGTGAACTGAAAATAGGACCAGGCGACGACGAGGACGATGAGGACGAGTTTCCAGAAGTGGTTTCGGTTCATGATTAAGGGAGCTTAGGATTTGCTGGCTTCACCGTCGCGTTCGAGGATTTCGGCGATGGCGGTTTTGGTGATTTCAAACTTGGAATCGGCGGACCGGACGGTGATGGCTTTGTCTTTCACGGTAATGACGGTGGCAATGATGCCGCTGGTGGTGACGACTTTGTCGCCGGCCTCGACGGACTTGAGGAGTTCTGCCTGCTGCCGGGCTTTTTTCTGCTGCGGGCGGATCAGGGCGAAATAAAACACCACGACCATCAGGCCCAGCGGCACCAGTTGCATCCAGACCGGCGGTGCAGGCTGGCCTGGTTGCGGCGACGGCCCCATGGCCAATAGTGTGCTCAACATCATAGTTTCAATAATTTCCCGACAAATGGAGCCGCTAATCTAGGGAAGGAAACGCTTTTGGCAAGATTTATGAGCGGCGGATTTGGGTGTCCGGCGGGTTTGGTTTCAGAGTGGTTCGGAAAAGCGGTGGCCGGATTGCCTCCCGCGTCTGTGACTGAGTAGCGATTTCAAGAAAGGCGCCCTACCGACCCCGCTGCTCAACCACTCTTTGGATTCCGCCCATTACTAGTTCAAGGCTGGTTCAGGCGTGCGTTTGTTCGCTTTGGATGACAAAACTGTCATGCCCCGGTCACGGAGGATTCATTGACAACTGTTTTCCTGAGCGCGCACACTCGCATCTTACAAACCAAAAATTAAAACCAAACCAAACCATGAAGCTAAAATTACTCGCCAGTTCCGCGCTTGCCGTCGTCTTGTTCGCCGGTTGCGCCTCGGAAAAAAATGAGGAAGCAAACGAAGCCAAACTCCAAGCCGAAGCCAAGGTCAGCCGCGCCGATGCGGAAAAAACCGCCCTCACCAAAGCGCCCGGCGGCACGGTCAAGGACGCCGAACTGGAAAAGGAAGGCGGCAAACTGATCTGGTCGTTCGACATCGCCACCCCCGGCACCAAGGACATCACGGAAGTTGCCGTGGATGCCATCACCGGTGCCGTGGTTTCCGTCGAGAACGAAACCCCGGCCCAGCAGGCCAAGGAAAAAGCCGAGGACGCAAAAAAGGAAAAAAAAGAGAAGGACGACAAGGACTAATCGGCCGTCAATCCAAGCAAGCGGGCTGCTGGAAACGGCCCCGGCCTTTTTGCCGATTGACACCGCCGATGTGAAATTGAGAATGATCTCTGCACAAACTTCATCAAACCAAACGCAAACTTCCTTATGAAAAAATATTCCTGTTCAGTCCTGTTCAGTCTTTGCAGCCTCATCGCCGCACCGCTGGCTCAAGCCGCCGGCTCGTATCAGCTCCTGAAAGAAATTCCCGTCGGCGGTGATGGCGGCTGGGATTACGCCTCGGTTGATTCCGCCGCGCGCCGGCTCTATGTCAGCCACGGCACGAAAGTCGTGGTCATTGATCTCGACAAGGAAGTGGTCGTCGGCGAAATCACCAACACGCCCGGCGTCCACGGACTCGCGCCCGCGCCGGATTTGGGCAAAGGCTTTGTGAGCTGCGGTCGTGAAGACAAGGCGGCCATCGTGGATTTGAAAACCTTGGCGACGCTTTCCAAAGTGGATACCGGCAAAAATCCCGATGGCATGTTGTACGAACCGGGACAACAGGAGGTTTATATGTTCAACGGTCGTGGAAACTCGGCGACGGTGATTGATGCGAAGGCGGGCAAGGTTGTCGCCACGATTCCGCTCGGCGGCAAACCGGAGTTTGCTCAAGCCGACCCGAAGGCTGGGCGCGTCTATAACAATCTCGAAGACAAAAACGAAGTGGTGGCAATTGACACCAAGACGCACGAAGTCGTCAACCGCTGGCCGATCGCGCCCGGCGAGGAACCTTCCGGCATGGCCATGGACTTGAAGAATCACCGCTTGTTCCTCGGGTGTGGCGGCAGCAAGACAATGGTGATGCTGGACAGCACCAGCGGCAAAGTCGTGGCCAGCGTACCCATCGGCGACGGGGTGGATGCCAATGCCTTTGATCCTGAAATGCAACTGGCCTTCGCTTCGTGCGGCGAC
>JANYDP010000557.1 GCA_025363535.1 Verrucomicrobiota bacterium
GTCAAGCCCCGTTCCGCCGCGCGGCGGAACGGGGCTTGCAGCCGGACAAGTAAACGGGCAGTTACTTGTTCCGCTTGTCCACGTTGTTCTTCAAATTCGTCCAGTCCACTTTCTTCGCGCGCGGGTCAAGGCCATTGATGAACTTCTCGATGTTCGTGTAGCCGTCGCCATTGGCGTCTTTCACCGCGTCCGAGGGATCGTTGGGATTCAAGCCGTGTTTGATTTCCCAATCGTCGGGCATGCCGTCGCCATCGGAATCTTTGTAGGGCGTGCCTTGGTAACTCGGGTAGCCACCCACCTGCGCGGGATTGGTGATGATGCCTTTGGGAATCAGTCCGAGGATAGCGTCAATCACATGCTGTGTGTAGCCGACGTGGCTGAAATTTTCAGCGGCATCCGGCCCGGCCTTGGCACTGGCTTTGCCGGTGCGGACATCATTGATGACACGGATGTCCACCGGATCGTGCTTCGGCAAAGTCGCACCCGCGTTGGCGAGGTCATATTTGTAGGCGGCCTTGGCGGATTGAATTTTCAACGGCGCGTGGGCGTACGGCACGTTGGTGCGGATCTGGGCGAGCGCGGTCTGGAGCGCCTCGGCTTTCACGTCGGGTTGCACTCCGCCATCCCAGTTGTCCTTGGTTACTTTGGCGTTGCCCTCAACGATGTTGCCAGTGACGTAGGCTTTGCCGAAATGGTCCACGACGTTTTCGTTGCGCTCGGACTCGGGCTTGAGCAGGCGGTAGGAAATCGGTTCACCTGTGGGCGTGGCCGGGCCGGGCTTGAGGTAGTTGTTGAGGATGGTGAAATAACTGTTCTGATCACCACCATCCACTGAGCGATGCACCCAGTTGAAGAGGACGTTGTTCACGAAGGTGAAGTCGCCGTACATGCCGACACTGGGATTGCGGCCGCCGTTGCAGGCCCAGAGGTTGTGATGAAACGTGCTGTTCAAGCCGCCGATGGTGCTGCCGAACGCGTGGTTGTAGGTGTTGAGCGCTTCGCTGAAGATGGAATTTTGAATCGTGATGTTGACGGTGGGCAGCTTCAACTCCTTGCCACCCTCGGGCGGTTGATACATGTGGCGATACATGGACATGCACTCATCGAGACCCCAGCTCGCGGAGACGTGGTCAATCATGATGTTGCCGGTCGGATTGCCGCCCAGCGAATCGTCGCGATCACCCACCCACATTTCGCCGCGCCGGAAGCGCATGTGACGGATGATCACGTCGTGCGTCTCCAGCTCGACCGTGTTGCCGGCGATGCACACGCCGTCGCCGGGCGCGGTGTTACCGGCGATGGTAAGGTACGGCGCGCGAATGCGGAGGTGATCTTTCAACCGGATGATGCCGGCGACGTTGAAGACAACCATACGCGGACCGCCCGCTTCACAGGCTTCGCGGAAACTTCCCGGCCCGCTGTCGTTCAGGTTCGTAACCACAATGACTTTTCCGCCGCGTCCGCCAAAAGAATACATGCCGCCGCCCCATGCGCCAGGGAAGGCGGGGATTTTCGCCTGCGGCAATTCTTCCGGCTTGCCGGCACCCGGCAGATACGGCTTGCCCTTCACCGCCCATTCGTTGATGGCTGGCATGGCGCGGGCAAAAGCTTCGTCCGACCGTTTGTTGGCTTCGGCTTTGCGAAGCGTGGCCTCGTTGGTGATATCGGCGGGCACGCGCGGATATTGGGCGCGGGCGGGGGTGAGCCAGAGCGCGCTGACGGCCAGCAGCATGACGGGGACGTTTTTTGAAATTTTCATGATGTGATAATGCCTGACATCATAATGCAGGCGGGAAAAATGCGTAATCTAAAAACTGTCATGCCGCTGGTGAAAAACGCCAGTCCGACCGGTGGGCTCCCGAAGCGGGCCATCTGAATAACCCGGCCCGGTCACCGTCAAATTGATTGGAACGCTGCCA
Source organism: Verrucomicrobiota bacterium (assembly GCA_025363535.1). Classification (GTDB taxonomy): domain Bacteria; phylum Verrucomicrobiota; class Verrucomicrobiia; order Limisphaerales; family CAIQOK01; genus CAIQOK01. The sequence goes on from JANYDP010000557.1 coordinate 1,920, forward strand.
CAGGCCGCGTATAAATGAAAGAACCTATGAAGACATGGACGATCTCTAAAGTGTCGGCGGTCATCGCGGCCGCTGCGCTGCCCCTGCTGGGTGGCTGTGCGCGCGAACAGGTAAAGGTGACCCCGGCGGCTGTCACCAATGGCAATCCTGCCGCCGTGGTCACCGCCCCGGCCCCCGAAGTGGCGGATCAGGAATTGGCGACAGCGCCGGCCCGACTGGTTTCCAGACCGCAACCGACCGCGCAAGGAGTCGCCCTGGATGCCGCCGCCGCCGAACTGGTGCGGTTGACGCAATCGGGCGTGGATGAAAAAGTGATGCTCGCTTATGTGAACAATTCCGCGAGCACCTTCAACCTCGGCTCGGATCAGATCATCTATCTCAACGACATTGGCATGCCGAGCAGCGTGGTGACGGCGATGATCCAACACGATCAGGTCTTCAAGACCGCAAATACAGCGTTGACGATTGCGCCCGCACCGGCACCCGCGCCCGCGCCCGTTCCAGAAACCGTCTCGGCCCTGGCGATGGCCCAGGACGCACCGGCTCCGCAGGCGAATGTCACCGCCACTTATTTTTATGACTCGCTCGCGCCTTATGGGAACTGGATCGAAGTGGAAGGCTATGGCCGCTGCTGGCAACCGGCCGCCGAAGTCGTGGATCGCAGTTGGACGCCGTACTGCGACCGCGGCCACTGGGTTTTTTCGGACTGCGGCTGGTATTGGGCTTCGGATTATTCGTGGGGCTGGGCACCGTTCCACTATGGGCGCTGGTTCCGTCATAATTTCTGGGGCTGGTGCTGGGCACCGGACACGGTTTGGGGTCCGTCATGGGTGAGCTGGCGGTACAACGAAGGCTATTGCGGCTGGGCACCGTTGCCGCCGACGGCGTGCTACCGGCCGGGCTTTGGCTTCAGTTATTATGGCCGTTCCGTCGGGGCGAGTTTTGAATTTGGGCTCGGCGCAGACTGTTTCACCTTTGTGGCGGCGGACCGGTTTTGCGATGCACGCCCTTACCAGCACCGGATTCCCCATCATCAGGTGACGCAGATTTTTAACAGCACCGTCATCATCAATCCTGTGGCGGAAGAGCGCGGCAACCCCCGCTTTCACCGGGGCATTCCGTCCAAACACATCGCGGAAATCACGCATGTGGAACTTAAGCCGGTGAAAATCCAGGAGACGCCGAATCGTCCGGAGCATGGCGAGCGGCATGACGCCGGCCACGGAACGCTGACGGTCTTTCAGCCGCACTTGCCGTTGCCGCCCGTGTTCCTGCCGGGCCACCGCATCGGCGAAGGCATCAAACCCGCGACGCCCGACACCGTGATCCGGCGCGATGATTCCGAAAGCAAAATGCACCGCGGCATTCCCGGAAAAGTTTCCGCTCCCGAAACCGTTAATTCGAGAACTCCCGAACGCCCCGGCAAAACCGTTCCCACTTCCACCGGGACGTTGCTGCCGCCAAAAACAGAAAGCCCCCGCCCGGGTATTGGAAACAATCAGCACCGGATTACCCATGATGACGGCAACACTCCCAATCCAACGGCGTCAAAAATTGAAAGAGCAGTTCCGCTCCATTCCCCCGGCCCGACTGGACAGCCCGCCACACCCAATACGCCACCGCCGCAAAATCATTTTACCTCTCCGCGCCCGGCTCAACCGACTCTGCCCCCGGTGGCAGTGGAGCCGCCGCAACCAACCGAGCCGGTTCGTCCCGCTCGGCACGAGCAACCTACCTTCAAACCCGCCAGCCAACCGCAGCGTCAACCCCGCCAGGAAATGTCGCTTCCCACTCCGGCAGCGCCGGCAGCCCCCGTGCAACTATCAACTCCGCCACCCGCACGAAACTATCAGGCCCCGCAGCCATTCGCCCCGAGGGAGGCGCACGAAATCCCTGCGCCTGCACCCGAACGCACCGGGCCGAGCCGGAGCCAACCAGAGATTTCTTCGACACCTTCCCGCGTGGTTGTGCCGCAAATTCCCCCACCGCACATTGAAGCACCCCAAGGTTCATCGCGCCCGATTCCGGCGGCGCAACCTTCACCAGATTCATCCCGCAAAAGCGACGGCGGCTCGCGGGACAAACGCTCGGACGGCGGCAATTCCCCGCGCAACCGGTAGCCCGTCGGCACCAAAGGCCGGGGGTGCCGGCCTGGGGTGCCGGCCTGAAGTCCGAGACAACCGCGTGTGCATCTTGACAGTACCCCCAGAATGTTGGTGTTTGGTTCCTCATGGATAAGAAGAACAACAACTGCACGAGAGCGAATGCACCATGAAAGCACATGAGACAAAGGAACTGTCGCTGGCCCAGATCGAAGCCGAAGTG
>JANYDP010000578.1 GCA_025363535.1 Verrucomicrobiota bacterium
GGCGGGGCGGCGGCGCAGACGGCGTGATTTGCTAGCCTGAAAGGCCTGAAGATTTCAGTCCAAGGCTGAGCGAAAGCGCTCACGTCTGTTGATAACTGCGAGTTGAATTAACCAATTCCTTCCAAGCGATCGGAATATACATTCACCAGCTTGTGAGTTTTGAGAAGCGCTTCGATCTGAGGCCAAACACGCGCGAGCAGCGCGTGAAAATCTTTTTTACGCAAATTTCCAAATCGCAGATGCACCACCCACGGCGGCGGTGTGCGCGTAATGATGCGATCTGAAAAATCCGCGTCCTTGCTGACGATGACCAGTTCGTGCTGGTGCGCATACTCCCAGATTTGGGAATCGGTTGGAGTCTTGCCGACATTGGAGAAAGAGACGATTGGCAGTTTTGGAGTGAAGGAGAGACGGGCTGGCAGATTCTGATCCAGCAGAAAGCCCTTCATGCCGCCTGCACGATGGAAAAGTGGTTGCCCATCACCCGCGCCGCATAATCCAGGCACGCCTGAACATCTTCACGCGTGAGATCGGGATATTCTTGCAACACATCTTCAATGGAATCACCGGCGGCGAGAAACTCCAGCACCGTTTGCACGGCGATGCGTGTGCCGCGCACAACGGGCCGACCATTGCAAATATCCGGGGCGATCACGATGCGCTCTGACATGACCAAAAGCTAACACAACCGCATCACAAACCAAGAGCAAAGAAAAGGCCGTGGAATTCAGGAAATTGCCGGAGAATTTGTAATACTTTTCTCTTGCGGAGACGGCCCGCCGTGTTTGAATCGCAATATGCGGAATTGGAAAAGGCCGGACACCTCGCGTCCATTGCATTGATGCGCCAACAATTTCAACCGACGAATCAGGAACTGCGTCCGCGAATTTCAAACTGCCGCGACAGGCGGTGTCGTTGTTGGTTGTGGAGTGGAGATAAGTTCCAATGCAAAGACACCAAGCAGCAAGGCAAATCCGAATCTTGGGCGTTTTATAGCAGATGAAGGCAACTGGAGCTGAAAAAGTCTGGCGTTACTTTGACCAGAAAAAGGCAAAACATCTCATTGAGAGCAGCCGCCTCTATCTGAGGCGACTCGATTTGTTAACTGACCGATATGAAGGTGATCCTTACGAAGGCACGCCTACATTTAATATGTTTCTGCGACTAAAGCAGGCCTACCTTCAAGCTTTTCCAAATGCAAGTGATACGGAGCTAATGAAACAATTTGTAAATGAGCGGAAAGCTACATTTGTATCGTGCTGGCAGAAGTCTAGGCACGAGTCATGGCTGATGTGGAAACAATATTGTCGGGGAGGCGGTGGATTCGCGCTGCAAACGACGATGACGCAATTGTGTTCCCTTCATTCCGCATTGCGTGAGAAAAATGACCTGCTTTACTTCAAGTCGGTTGACTACATAGATCACTGCGCAGATGATTCTGTGATCCACACGGTTCCCATCCAAGTGTTTGTAAAACCCGTGTGGTTTTCTGACGAAAAAGAAGTTCGATTTGCGTTGTTTAGAGCAGATTGCGCTTATGCCGGAACTGAAGAGCAGGTTGATTCAGCGCTTGCGCAATTGGATGATCATGATTCCGTACCGATCAACCTCGCAGAGTTGACGGAGCAGATCGTTCTGAACCCCTTCGCTAGTGACGAACAGAAAAACGAGCTCCTGGAGCTTGTGAAATTCAAGCGTCCGGAATTGCAGAACAAGTTGCGCGACTCGCCAATTGCAAAAAAGACTATGATCTCTCGATTCGGAATTTAGACTGGTCTTGTATTCGCATGAACGCCATACCGCCCAAGTATGTTTCAAGTTGTTGCGCTCATCCGCCATGAGCCAAATCGCTTCGATGCTTTTCCAAACGTTCCATCCAAGCGCGGTGTTGAAGCTCGCCGAAAATTGATTCTCTGTCGGCACTTTGCAGATCACGAAGCAACATTTTTGTTTGAGCATCATTGGAATCAATCTCAAGTGCCTTGCGAACAACCCCAAGCGCATCATCGAACTCCGACACCATAACAAGGCTCATCGCGAGTTGTTTCCACGAAAACGGATCATCCGGTTTCAACTCGGTTGCTCGCCGAAATGCTTGGGCTGCTTCAACAAACTGCATAAGCCCCATGAGCGCATTTCCTAAACCAACCCACGCATCAAAATTTTTTGGGTCAATTTCAATCACCCTTTTCAAAGCACTAGAAGCTTCCAAGTGTTCCTTACGCAACATGTATTGATTCGCAAGCTCGAGCCATGACTCTTTCCTGTTTGGGTCTAGCTCGATTGCGAGCAGAAATCTGTTGTCGCGATGGACTGACTTTCTGACGAGCGATGGAGAAAAGCCGGGCCGCAATCGCGACGTCGAGTTTGAGATCACCAGCGACGACACGCAGCAGTCGTTGATGCGGCAGTGGGAGTCGGGGTGGACCGCTTTGTTCTCGGCGCTTGAGCCGCTCAGTGACGTTGATCTTGAGCGGACGGTCACGATCCGAGGCGAAGTATTACCTGAACTTCACCACATGCCACGCCTGCGGCCCGTCGGTGACTTTCAGGGTGAGGTTCGTGGTGGCGATCAGTTCCGCGCCGGACTGCGCGAGCCACGCCGAGAGCGTGGTTTTTTTCTCTTCCAAGTTCAAACCGCTGACGACGGCGTAGTCAATGCCTTTGGATCGAACGAGTTCCGACGAGTCCGTGAGGAGAATATGTTCTACCCGCCGCGTGCCGTAAGGTCGCCAGAGGGAAATGTCTATGTCATCCGGCGTGCCGAGAAAGCCCATCACTTTGAAATCCGACGGCAGCAACGGCAGCAACGGCGCGAGTGGATCGGAGCGGATGGCATAGACGGAATAAACTTTCAATGCCCGCGTCAGCAAAGGTTGGCCGGGATGCGATCGGAGCGCGGCGGACAAAATCGTCTGCGCCGGCCAGAGCGGTCGCGGTGGTGTCAAAATCAAAACCACGAAAGCGAGGAACATCACGCTCCAACTCGCAAACTTCCACCAGCGCCGACGAACGATGAGCGCCTGGCCCGCGCCAAGTATCAACGACGGCAGCAGCAAAAAGTAATACGGCGAGATGAGCCGCGCCGCCGTGACCATGCCGGATTTAACGCAGTAGGCGAGCAGGGCGATCCACGGCGCGAACAGCACGAGCTGGCAAACGATGCGCGGCACCGGGGATTTTTTTCCGGCGTTCGCCAGTCCGGGAGTTTTTCCCCAGCGCGCCGCCAGCAAGGAAACAGCGAGCAGGGCGCTGATCCCAAAACCGATGCCCGCCCAGTCTTCCGTGGGCAGTTCGCCGAGCCAGAAGAAACCGATGTCGAAATTTTTCTCCACCAGCGAGACAAACGATTGCGGGAGCAGCCGCGTCGCATTTTGGTTCCACCAGCCGGCCATTGGAAAAATGGGCGGAGCGAAATTATCCAGCAGGATTTGAAACGCGTTGCCCACGATGCCGACGAGCGGGCGATGCATCGTCTGACCCGCTGGCTCCAGCACCGACCCCGACCAGTCGCCGCAATACTTCACATTCAGCAGCGCCGTGGGCAGAAACGAAACCACCGCCGCGACGCACACGATAAACGCCGTCGGCAGCCATCGTCGCCAGAGCAATGGCACCAGCGGGAAAATCAAAACCGCCCACGACAAGAGCAGCGGCAGATTGGTCGCTTTCGCCCCGGTCAGCAACGCGGCGGCGAGGATCGAGTACCACAGATCCGAAACCTGCCGGGACTTCCACGCTTGCAGTCCAAACGCAATGGCCGCGAGCGCAAAGACGGTGGGAAAGGTGTCGTTGCCCGCGCTGCCCGCCTGGAGCAGAAAGTTGTAGCCGGTCGGGAGCAGCCACATCCAATGCCACGCCGCTCGGGCGCGCACGCCAAGCCGGGTGCAGA
>JANYDP010000595.1 GCA_025363535.1 Verrucomicrobiota bacterium
CGTCCACGATCTTGTAACGATTCAAGATTTCATCCCCTATTGGAACTTTGAAATACGGGCGGAGGTCGGAAAGCTCCGTAGGAAAACGCCCTTCATTAGCCTTTGAATAATCTTGCAGAGCGAGTAGCGCGATTCCGCCAAGATTGTGCAGAGCGTAACCCTGCAGTTTGCGGCGTGCGCCGAGGAATTTTTCTTCGCTATCCATTGCGTCCGGAATGCACATGAGCCATTGAAAATAATGTGCCAGTTCGGACTCGGGGAATTGGAGATTGGGGTGTGCAGCCAAAAAGGTTTTCAGTTCGTTAACTCGGTCAACAAGCGACTTGGCTACTTGAAAGATTTCCTTGTCCGCCAAAGTGTTCCCCATAGAGTCACGTGTCATTTGGGCGTAATCGATCTTCAAATGACTAATTTCGCTGCGGAGTCTTAACAATTCACCAGTATTTTGATTCAGTCTTTCATTGGCATCGCGAAGAGCAGCGACTTGGTTGGTCGCAGTAATCAACGCTTGAGTTAATTCCTGGTTTAGCTTGGCCAACGGTGCTTGCTCTTGCTGGAGTGTTTGAACCTGATCGCGCAGTTGCGAGGCTTGGCGGGCTTCGTAGATTCCCACTCCGGCCAGGACGGCGATGGTGGCGGCGGCGAGGGTTTTCTGAAGTGTTGTCATAGCGATGGCTTTGGCGGTTGTGATTGTTGCGGTGGTGGCGAGAGTTGTTCCGGTCAGCGCGGCGGCGGCGGAAATAGTGACGGCCAAGCCCACCGGCGCGGCTTGCACGGCGTTGGCGGAGATGACGACGGCGAGTCCGCTTGCACCGACGGTAACGCCGCGTTTGGCGAAGAATTCGCGCAATCGTTCCACGGCGCGGCTCACGCGCTTTTGCGCCGCATCGTCGCTGATGCCGAGCGTTGCACCGACAGTGCGGAGGTCGTGGTTCTTGAAATAGCGGAGCAACACGGCGTCGCGATCCGGCTCGCTCAATTCACCGAGCGCGTCATCGAGATGCGGGGCGATGTATTCCCATTTGGTGTCAGGATTGGTGGAAAGCAGTTCGTTCATAACGGCAGCCTCCTGTTCGCGTGCGCGGCGGCGCACTTCCGAGCGAACGGTTTTTGCCGCAACGTTTCTTGCCGTGCTGTGCAACCAGCCAGCCAACGCGGGTCGGTCGGTGAGTTGTCGGGCATTCTGGGCAAGCACAAGAAAGACACTTTGCGTCACGTCCTTGGCGGCGTGGGTGTCGCAGACCATGCGAAGGGCGGCGGAATAAACCAGATCAACGTAGCGGTGGACGAGGGCGGCAAACGCGGCTTCGGAATGGCGTTCGGCGTAGTCGCGCAGGAGGTGTTGGTCGGTTTGGTCGTTCACTCGGTAGAGAGTACCCGTCACCGTTGAATTCCGACAAGAAATTGCAGCCTTGCGCTCGGGGAAGGTTGGTGGCCTATCACTGCGCGAGTGCGGCGCGGATTTTTGCCGCCAGTTCACTCAACGCTTGGGGCACGACGGTGGTGCTGGCGAGGACGGGCATGAAGTTGGTGTCGCCGCTCCAGCGCGGGACGATGTGAATGTGCAAATGCTCGGCGATGCCCGCGCCGGCGCACTTGCCGAGGTTGACGCCGAGATTGAATCCATCCGGCCGCATCACCTTCGTCAGCGCGTTCTGACAACGGCGCGTGAGCTTCATCAGGTCGGCCATTTCCTCCTCGGTCAGGCCGTTGAGATCGTGAGTTTGTTTGTAGGGTACGACCATCAGATGCCCGCCGGTGTAGGGATATTTGTTGAGCAACGCGTAGCAGGTCTTGTCGCGGGCGACGACGTAGTTGGCCTCGTCGTCACTGGACTGGGCGATGGTGGTGAAGAGGCTTTGCTCCAGCGCGGGCTTGGGCGCGAGGATGTATTCGATTCGCCACGGGGCGTGGAGTGGTTCCATGCGGACAAATTAGAGAGCGGGCCGGGGAATGTCAAAAGCGGCGGTGAACGCGCTGGAAAATCATTCCCTCGTGCCGGATTGCAAAAGCTGGTTTGCCATTGCCACCTACAGGCTGAACTTTTAACTTCCGGGCATCACATGTGGTCGCTGCTCAAAGAATTTTTCAAGTTCTCCCGACAGGAGAAAAAATGGTGGCTCATTCCGCTGATCATCGTGCTGCTGCTGCTCGGCGTCATCCTGATCTTCACCGCCAGTTCGGGCATTACCTGGGCGCTGTATCCGTTTCTTTGAGGCATGACCCCGCCGCGCAACATCCTCGGTCTCTCGGCGTACTACCACGACTCAGCGGCGGCGTTGGTGCGCGACGGAAAAATCATTTGCGCCGCGCAGGAGGAACGCTTCACCCGCCAGAAGAACGACTCTGATTTTCCGCAGCAGGCCGTGCAATTTTGCCTGCGCCACGCGGGTTTGAACGCGGCGCAGCTCGATGCCGTGGTCTTCTACGACAAGCCCATTTTGAAGTTCACGCGCCTGCTGGAAACGTATTTGGCCGTGGCACCTGGCGGTTGGCGGACTTTCCCCACCACGCTTTCAAACTGGCTCGGCGAAAAACTGGATCTCCGCAAAGCCATCCGCGCGGAGCTGCCAGAACTGCGGCGCGACTGCCAGATTCTGTTCACCGAACATCACCAATCGCACGCGGCCAGCGCATTTTATCCGTCGCCGTTTGACGAGGCGGCGATCCTCACCATTGACGGCGTGGGTGAATGGGCGACGACCACTATCGGCATCGGCTGCGGGCGCGAAATTAAAATGTTGAAGGAGCTGCGCTTTCCGCACTCGCTCGGACTAGTCTATTCCGCGTTCACCGACTACTGCGGCTTCCGCATCAACTCCGGCGAATACAAACTCATGGGCCTCGCACCGTACGGCGAGCCGAAGTTCGCCGCCGCCGTCCGCCGCGAGTTGCTGGACATCAAACCCGACGGCTCGTTCCGTTTGAGCCTTGATTACTTTGATTTTTTGAGCGGCACCACGATGACGAATGGAAAATTTCACGAATTGTTCGGCGGGCCGCCGCGCGGAGCGGAGGAGAAAATCCAGCAACGCCACATGGACGTGGCGCGTTCCATTCAAGTCGTCACCGAGGAAATCATGGGCTTGCTCGCGCGCCATGCCCGTGAAATCACCGGCCAGAAAAACCTCTGCCTGGCCGGCGGCGTGGCGTTGAACTGCGTGGCCAACGGGCTGATCCTCCGGGAAAAAATCTTTGATCGTCTCTGGATTCAACCGGCGGCGGGCGACGCCGGCGGTGCGCTGGGCGCGGCTTTGGCGGCGTGGTATGCGTCGCCGGAAAGTGTGCGTGTCGCCGACAAAGCGGATTCGATGCAGGCGTCGTTGCTGGGGCCAGGTTTTTCTGACGACGAGATTGAAACCGTGCTGCGCTCGCATGGCGCGGTTTATCAAAAGCTGGAAACGCCCGCGCTGCTGGATTTCACCGTGGATTTGTTGCAGTCGGAAAAAGTCATCGGCTGGTTTCAAGGGCGGATGGAGTTCGGCCCGCGCGCCTTGGGCAACCGCTCGATTCTCGGCGACGCCCGTTCGACGAAGATGCAATCGGTGATGAATTTGAAAGTGAAGTTTCGCGAATCCTTCCGGCCTTTCGCGCCCATCGTCCGGCGCGAACGCGTGGCGGATTATTTTGAACTCGAGGTTGAATCGCCTTACATGCTGCTGGTCGCGCCGGTGAAAAAGGAATTATGCCGCGAGGTTTCGGCGGCGATGAAAGGGCTGGATCGGCTCAAGGAAATCCGCTCGACGCTGCCGGCCATCACGCATGTGGACGGCTCGGCGCGGATTCAAACGGTGGAGCGCGAAGGCAATCCACTGCTTTATGATTTGCTGCTGCGATTCGAGGAAGC
>JANYDP010000042.1 GCA_025363535.1 Verrucomicrobiota bacterium
TGCCGCGCGCACTTCTTCCACCGTGCCGCGCACGCCGACTTCGAGCGGATTCACATTTCCCATCAGGCACATGCGGTCGCCCACGCGTGCCTTCACTTCGGCGATGTCGGTCTGCTTGCCCCAGTTCAGCACGTTGAAGCCGCAGTCGGGCAGATGATCGAGGCGCGCCTGCACTTCGGCGTCGTTGTGATAGAGCTTCACCCAGTCCGCCGGAAACGCGTCGCAAATGCGCTTGAGATACGGATGGCAAAATTCCTTGTAATGCTCCTCGTTCACGAAGCCCACGATGTCGTCGAGGATGAAAATGCCTTCGGCCTGGTTGCCCATCGCCTTTTGCTGCGCCTTGAGCCAGTCAATCGTCAGGCGCGTGGTGAGGTCGAGGAGTTTGTGCGCCCACTCGGGTTTTTCCACGAGGTCAATCATCAGGTCGGTCGTGCCGCGCACGAAACCGGCGGTGCACATCGGCCCGCGCGACGTGACGAACGGCTGCACTTCGCCGAGGTCGGCGATGCGCTGGCGGTGCATCCGCATCCGGTGCAGCGTGAGGCCCATGAACGCGTCGTTCTCCACTTCGTATTCGGGAAATTTCTCGAGGTCCTCGATGTTGTAGAGCGTGTGGTATTCGCTGGGCGTATTGTCCTGCCAGAATTTTATCTTCGAGCCGAGCGCGGACGGTTCGGCGGCCATGCCGTATTCCATCCACCACGACGGCACCATGATGATGTCGGGAAATTCCTCGTTGACCTTTTTGTTCGATTGGAACCACAGCTCCGGGTCGAGGAAATAATCCATGTGCTTGATACCGAGATGGCCGGGAATCCACGGGCTGTCCACGATCATCGCCATCGGGATTTGGTCGAGCTTTTCGAGGCGCGCGGCCTTCTTGAAAATGTTCCATTGTTCGGGTCTCATAAAGGATTTGGAGGCAGAGGATAGGCGCGGGAAATTCGAAGCGCAATGCGATGTTTATCGCTTCAATCCAAAACGAAACCGTTTGGTTTCAAAGGCCCGGCCGGGCTGGGAGCCGTTGCCGAAAATACCCGGGTCACGCCCGGCAACCAGCGGTGAGCGACGGCGTTTCCTGATGTTTATACATAATAAAATATTCCCGATGACCCAACTGCTCGGGCTTGCTCGGCTCGCCCGCCGCGACCCGCGTGACCAAACTGAGAAGTTCCTGACCCGCCTGCGCGAGATTAAGTTCGCCAGCCAGCACGCGGCCCGCATCAAAGTCCATGTCCTCAGACAGCGCGCGGTAGGTGGCGCTGTTGCCGGTGATTTTGATGAGGGGTGCGACTGGACTGCCGATCACGCTGCCGCGTCCGGTGACGAACAAAACAATCTGTGAACCGGCGCTGATGAGATCCATCAAACCTTCCGTGTCGTTCGGGTTCGTGTAGCCGAACTGCATGAAGTGTTCGTCAGGCACGCTGTCGAGAATCCACAAGCCCGGCCCGCGCGGATGCTCGGCCACGCGGATGACGCCTTGAATTGGACGCGTGCCGGATTTTGCAAATGCCCCGAGACTTTTTTCCTCGATGGTCGTCAGGCCGCCCACGAAATTTCCCGGCGACACCGACCATTGCCGGACGGAACGGCAGTAACGCTCGGCCTTGTCGTAACAGGTGGCGAGCTGTTGCCGTGCATCAGGCGATGCGGCTCGCGACAACATGATGTCGCGCAGGCCAATCATCTCCACCGTCTCCTCAAAAATCGCCCGCCCGCCAGCATCCACCAGCGAATCAAAAAACGCGCCGACGGCGGGATTGCCGGCGAGGCCGGACGTGCCGTCCGAGCCGCCGCACTCGCAGCCAACGGTCAGATCAGCCAGCGTCATCGGCACGCGCGGAGTTTCCTTGCGGATTTGTCCGCGAAGCCGGGCGACAATGTTTTTCCCCTTGGCGACGGATGTGCGCGTGCCGCCTGCTTGCTGGATGAAAAACCATTCCGCTGGCCGGCCTGATGCACGCACAGCCTCGGCGATTTTCTCCGGTTGCGTGTATTCGCAGCCAAGACCGACAGAGAGAACCGCGCCTACGTTTGGATGCCGCGCGAGCGCGAGCATGAGGCGGATGGCATAGGCATTGTCGTAGCAGCCGGGAAAACCAATGACGTGCGTGTCTTCCTCGCCGTTGGCGATGGCGTAGGAAACGTGTTGCGCGCATTCGACGGTGTAAACGATGAGCACAAGATTGCGGATGCCCTTGCGGCCGTCGGGACGCAGAAAGCCCGCCCACGAATTGCCGATTGCCGATTGCCGATTGCCGATTTCAGACATACGCAGAATTGGTGTCGGTTGGTGTGCCGGAATGAAGGTCGAGCGTGCCGGAACGGTCGTCGAGATCACTGGCGAGATTGTGCAAGTGAACCCAAGCGCCACGCTGAATCGGCTTTGTCGCGTGACCAATGCGCACGCCAAATTTCATCACAGCTTCATTCGCCGCGATGTTGCGCAACGCAACTTTGTGACCGCGCTCAATTTTTCCCAGCGCGACAATTTCCTGGCAGGTCGCACCGATGACTTCAATCGAACCCGCCGCCGCGTCGTCCATCAGTGTGGCGACGTTGTCTTGCGGGTGGATTTGAAAAGCGCTAGGCATGAGTTATGGCGCGACAGCGTCTTGAACTGCGCCAGCCCTCTGGCGCTTTGAGTGTGGTGGTTGCGCGGAGAAAAGCGCCAGGGGGCTGGCGCAGTCCAAAACCTTGCGGAAATTCGAATGGTTCTTAAAACAAATCATGCCTTGGTGATTTTGTGTTCGACGCAGGTGTCGTCCATCGCGTCCCAGTCCAGTTCTACGCCGATGCCAGGCTTTTGCGGGACGTGCGCGATGCCATTTTTATCAATCGGATATTTGTCCTTCATCGGAAAACGGAACGGTTCTTCCGGAACGAGCAACTCGAAGTATTCGCAGTTCTTGATCGCGCAACTGACATGCAGGTTTGCCATGTCCATGAAACCCATCGTCGTGCAATGGATTTCGCAACGCAAGCCGTGAGCCTCGGCCAGATGCGCGATCTTGAGCGTGCCAGTGACGCCCGCCTTCCACGAAACGTCGGCGCGCACGATATCCACGGCGTTAAAGGCAATGGCTTGCGCCACACCCCAAGGCCCACCGCGTGTCGTCTCCGTGCCGGCAATCGGGATGTCGAGCGCAGCACAGAGCTTGGCATATTTCACGAGTTCAAAATCGCGGAACGGTTCTTCAAACCAGTGGTAATTCAACTTCTCCAGATCACGTCCGACGCAGATGGCTTCTTCGAGCGAATAGTCCGCGACCGGGTCGGTCATCAGCACATAGTCCGGCCCGGCGGCTTGGCGAAGCGCGCGGTGGATTTCCATGTCCTTCCGCCACGGACCGGGCGGATGCGCTTTGTAGGCGGTGAATCCGCGCTTCTTGTAGGCGCGCAGTTGCTTCACATAATCCCCGGTCTTCGGCAAAAACAAACTGCTCGCGTAAACCGGCAGGCTCGTGCGGCATTCACCGATGAATTGATAGAGAGGCAATCCGGCGGCTTGCGCGGCGATGTCCCACAGCGCCACGTCGATTGGGCCGGGCAGATAAACAGGAAAGAACGTCAGATGCCGGTCAATCGTCCACAGCTCATGCCAGATGGCTTCACGTTCCGTGACGCGGCGACCGAGAACGACCGGCGCGATGGTCTCGTGCAAATGCGCCTGCGTGACGATGCTCGAACGCGCAGCGAGCGCGGTGGCATGGCCGCAGATGCCCGCGTCGGTGTGAACACGCAGCACAACGACATCCCAGTTCATCGGACTGCGCCCGGTGCGCGAGGAATCGAACAGGGATTCTTTGCGCTGACAGCGCCAGGTTTCGAGCTTGGTGATTTTCATTTCAATTATTTAACCGCAGAGAATGCAGAGAGCGCAGAGATAAAAATTGAAACCAAGCCGATTTTGGATTTTTGTAACTGCTCTGACCATGCGAATTTTCGGATTTCAAACTTGTAAGAACCAAAATTGATGAGCAAACCGTGTTCGATACGGGCGGATTTCAGATAGCCGATGATTCGGGCTTCGTGCTCGGGAGAAAGCGTGCGAGCAGTCTTGAGTTCGATGATGAGGCAGTCTTCAACCAAGAGGTCGGCGATGTATTCGCCAATCAGAGTGCCGTCCTCCTCATAAACATTGATGGGCTGCTGCTGCTTGACCTTTAAGCCTGCCTTAGTCAGACGATGTGCGAGCGCGTTCTCATAAACTTTCTCCAAATGACCGTGCCCATGATAGACATGTATATCATACGCGGTCTGCCGCACTTGGTCACACAACGATTTGATGTCTTTCATAATTTTACTCTTTGTGCTCTTTGCGTTCTCTGCGGTTAAGCAAAATTCACCAGTTCTTTCAGGGCGTTGTCTTTGAAACTGAAGCCCCAGCCGTCGCCTTCGTTCGGATACGCGAAACCGTCCTTCATGCGGATGGGATTTGTGATGAGGTCGTCCACCCAGTCGAACGACTCCGCGCCATAGGCATTTGGAACAGTCATCAGCAACGGCACGTCGTATTCCTTGTAATAGTGAGGCAAAACGGGAATGTGGTGCGCCTGCGCCAACGCCGCCGACGCGCGCCACGCTTCGACGCTGCCGAGTCGCAGGAGATCGGGCTGCCACAGGTCAATCGCATCGCGACGGATCAATTCGCGTAGCGTGACGGTGTCAAACTCGCGCTCCCCGGTGGCGATGGACATACCGGCCTGACGACGCAACTGCGCGTAGCCATCGTAATCAGTGCGGTTCAGAGGCTCTTCAAACCAGGTGATGCGGAGCGGCTGCGCGGAGCGGGCGAGTTCCAGTGCGGCAGGCAAAATCATGCCTTGGTTCGCGTCCATCATGATGCGGATGTGCGGGCCGACGGCTTCGCGGACTTTCGTCAAGCGTTCGACATCGCGCTGAATTTCCAGCGACCCGACTTTGACTTTCACGGAGCGGAAGCCACGTTTGACGTAGCGCGTCACTTCGTCGAGCAATTCCGTATTTGAATACGAAAGCCAGCCACCACTGCCATAAAGCGGCACGCGGTCGTGATAAACGCCAAACATTTTCCAGACGGGCACGCCGAGCGTTTTCGCCCACGCATCCCACATGGCTATGTTCACCGAACCCGCCGCCCAGCGATGCAGGCCGACGTTACCGAAATACTCACTCTCCTTTTCGTGATGCACGAGGAATTCGCCGGTGCGGCTGACTTCGCGACCGATCACCATCGGCGCGATGTCGCGCAACGCACCAAGAATCGCCTGCGGTGAATAGTGGAACGCGAGCAAGTGGCCGTCACCGGTGACGCCGTTGTCCAATTCGATACGCGTGACGATGAAGGCGATCTCGGGAATCTGATGCGTGCTATCGGCAATGGGCTGCGACAGCGTCGAGACTGCTTTGAAGAACGTGATGTTTTTAATCTTCGGCATGTGCCTTAGAGCCTGTTTGAAAATGGCGGAAGATTTTCCAATAACGTTATTGTACTTTTATGAGCGATTCCGTACAAGCTGCGGATGCGTTACACCTCCGACCTGAATGACAGCGAATGGAATTTGATCTCCTATTGTTTTCCCA
>JANYDP010000070.1 GCA_025363535.1 Verrucomicrobiota bacterium
CGTCCACATAGAGTTTGCCGCCGGAATTGGAGTTCCGGGTAATCGAGGCGGCGACATGATGGAAGTTGCCATCGCGCAAGTCCGCACCGAAAGAGAAGTAATTGATGCCGACATCTATCTGGCTGAGTTGAAAGGCGAGAAAGCCGTCCCATAGAAACAACGTATAGCCGCGATAGTTCTCATTCGCGCCGCGCTTGTCCACGATTGAGCGGACATTGCCGGGATTATTATTGGGATAACATTTGATCCAACACTCGACGGACAAGTCCTGGCCGCTGCCGAAATTTAGTATCGGAGTGTTGGATACGATGACGCGATTACCTATTCCATCAAAGTTGAAACCTTGTCGGACTACTCCGTTGGTATAAGTGGTGCCGCCTGCGAGCACTCCATTGTTGCCATGAATTAACTCCGCCGTGCTGCCGTTGCCCGGCCACCAGGCGATCATGCCGGAGGGCGGAGTAACACAGTTATTGGTTGAGTTAGTCGGCGGACACTTGCCGGCACTGCCGGTAGTATAGATAGAGTTAATCTCGCCGGACGACAAAGCGCGGTTGTAAATGGATGGCTCGTCAATGATCCCGCCGAACATGGACAGGTAGGGCGCCCAGGTGCCCGAGGTGCCGATGAAAACCGGAGTGGTGTCGTAATCCAGCGCGAAGCCGGGGGTCGCCGACGCCTCCAACACGCCGTTGACATAAAGTTTGGACTGGTTGCCGTCATAGGTCGCCGCGACGTGATACCAGACGCCGCGCTGCGCGATGATCTGGGAATTGATGGCGACCTGATTGCCAAAACGCGAAACACAAAACTGGAAGCGATCCGAGTAAGTTCCGTCACCGTTGTCCACGGTGATTTTCAGCAGGCTGTAACCCTCAAACCATGCCGACCAGGTATTTTTCTTGAACACAATTTGTTCGCCGCCATTGTGCGCCGGCAGGGCGGGATCAAGCCACACCCACGCCTCGCAGGAAACGTTGGCCGGTTTCAGCGCGGCAGAATCGGGAATCTGCAAGTAGCTGCTGGCTCCGTTAAAACGGAAGCCTTGGCCAATTTTGCCAGGAACATAGGTGGCTCCGCCTTGCAACGTGGCGCTGCCACCACTGACGACATCCGTGGCATTTCCATCGCCCGGCCACCAACCCACCAACCCCGAGGGCGGGGTGACACAGGCGGCCGCGACTGGCACGCACTTGCCCGCGCTGCCCGCGTGGTAGAGCGATTGAATTTCCGCACCGGCCAGGGCGCGGTTGTAGAGGGAAACTTCGTCAATCAGGCCGTTGAAAAATTGCCCGACGTAACTGCAACTGCTCTCACCGGGGCTGTAAAAACCACCGATGAAAAACGGACAGCCCGAATCCACGGGGACCGCACCCGGCGTGCCCTGCGCGTTCAGCACGCCGTTGATGTACAGCCGCAGCGTTGTGCCATCCCACGAGCCGGCCAGATGACTGAACTGGCCGATGGGAATTTCTATCGTGCTGTCCACCTCGGGAAAATTATAAGGGCTGGTGCCGAACTGCCAGACGATGCGCACCCCGGTCGTGCCCGGGCGGGCAACCAACTGGCAGTGACCGTAGCCCTGGCCAAAAATTAAGTCCTGACTGATCGGATCGCTGACCTGTGCGGCAGGTTTGACCCAGGTTTCAACGGTGAAGTTTACCGGCACCAGGCTTGCGGAGTGGGGAATCTCAACGCAGTCAGTTGCGCCCGAAAAATTAAAAGCACTGCCCACCGCACCGCTGCCAAAGGCAGGACTGTTTCGGAGAATGCCGTGGTTGCCACCCATGCTGTCGCTCGGATTATTTTCCGCGCGCCACCAGCTCACCAGGCCGGATGGCGGGGTGACACAAGCCGGTGCGGCCGGCAAACACTTGCCCGCGCTGCCGGCGTGGTAAATGGCCTGCACTTCGCCGGCGGTTAGCGCGCGGTTGAACAAGGCCACCTCGTCAATGTCTCCCGCGTAGGGGAAATTATTTCCGCCTTCATTGAGATTGCCAATGCCAACCCCCGGGGATTCACTCGCGATCAAATTACCGAACGGACGCACCGCCGTTGCGATCTGCGCCGCCAGCGTCCCGTTCGTATAAATGCTCATCGTCCCTGAACCGCCGTCCAACGTGCCCGCAACGTGCGTCCACTGATGATACGGCAGCGTGGCCTCCACGTAGGCGGGATTGCCGCTCTCATCGGTGATGCCGAAACGCACGGTGCTACTGGCCTGCATGCAAAGATAATAAGGATCGAGTCCCGGCCGATGATCGCCGCGAAAGAAAATAAAATAGCCGTCGCCCTGCGGCCTGGCCCAGGCCTCAATGGACAGCGAGTTGGTCAACACATAGGCCGGCTGGTCGGAAAACTGCGCGCCGCTGTAGGTGCCATAAGCCAGACTGTAAGGGTCAAAATGAAACGCCTGTCCCACGATGCCGTTGGTGTAGCCGGCGTTTTGCAGCACGCCGTTGTTGCCGCTCATCACATCGTTGGCGTTGCCATCAGCCTTCCACCAACCAACCATCCCCGGCGGCGGCGCGACGCAGTTATTCGTAGCCGCCGACGCGCATTTTCCCATGCTGCCAGCGGCGTAGATAGCGAGAATTTCACCTGCGGAGAGGGCACG
Source organism: Verrucomicrobiota bacterium (assembly GCA_025363535.1). Lineage (GTDB taxonomy): Bacteria > Verrucomicrobiota > Verrucomicrobiia > Limisphaerales > CAIQOK01 > CAIQOK01. Next base: position 2,618 of record JANYDP010000070.1, read on the forward strand.
GTTGTAAATGGATGGCTCGTCTATCTGCCCGTTGAAATAGCGACTGTTGACGCAGTCCGGGCAAATGGTTCGACCATCCTCCGCACCGATGGCCACGAAGCTGTTGGCAAGCATCGGCGAAATCGCGCCGGTGTGATAATTCGGAACACCCCACGGTTGGCCGTCAATGTAGAGTTGCAGTTTCGTCCCGTCATAAGTCCCCGCGACGTGATGCCACACGCCCGCCGACACCACCGCGCCGCCGCCGTTGACCGTAGCGGTGTCAGGGTAGGACGAAGGCGAAACCGAAGCGCCCCCGTCGGTGCTGATGAAAAAACTCACACCGAGCGGGCCGAGCACGTAGCCATTCGCAATTTCGATCCCAAAAAAGTCACTGGTCACCAAGCCCTGATACGTGTTCATGGCATTGCCGGGACTGGCCTTCATCCAGAACTCAATCGTCACCTGGTTGCCGACGTCGAGATTTGCCGCCTTGGGAATTTTCACCAGATCATTCACCCCGTCGAAGCTGAAACCCTGGCCGGCCTCGCCCGTGGCAAACGTTGCGCCATTGAGCAGCGAGCCGTTGTTCCCGCCGGCCGCATCCGTGGCATTGCCTTCCGCGCGCCACCAACTCACGAGGCCCGAGGGAGACGGCGTGCAGTCCGCGTGGGCAATTGAAATTGCCCCCACGGCGGCAACCCACACGCCAAGCCACAGAAGCACTTTCGAAAAACGGGCAAACGTCCTTTTCATAAAAATTTGAATCTGTGTTGTCTTCACATCAGGTAAGTTGCTGGAGGAAGGATCACATGGAGCGGTTATAAACAAGTCCCCCGATTTTTTCAATGAAAAACCGGCGGCAAAACCGCCCGGCCGGGCCGTTTCAAGCCCCACTCGCGAGAATTCTTTTTCACAGCGCGCGCGGGTGGAAAATGCCGGCTGTTACAGGACAACTGGTGTAGGCGGGAAAAGGTGTGCACATGGTTTCTTCAGGTTGATTTGTCTCGGTAAATATTTTCTAGCGTTCCGTCGTCATCTGTTTGAACAACAGCCAGTCTGGATTGCTTGCAATGATCTGGCCGCCCGGCGCGCTGCCAAGGCTGCGCAGTTTGAAAATCTGCGCGTGGCCGTCGCCAAAAGTCATGGCTCCACCATGCTGATGGCGCAAGCCGGGAAAACTGGCGAATGGTTTCGTGTCATCCATCGTCACCAGAAACCACCCGTCGTTCAAAGTGCTCGCGTCTTCATCGGCCAGCACCCACAGCCGCGCCGCCGCCGTCAATTCCGCCTCGCGTACAAACGTCTTGTAGGTGGAATTTGCCGCGCTCTGGTTCATGGTGCGGCTCCCCATCCAGCCGTTCATCGAATAGCTCAACACCGACAGCACGCCACCCGACTGCGCCAGGTCGGCGGCACAGTGATACACCTTTGGGTTGAGAAGATAGGGGAAAAGTTTTCCCGAGCGGACGATCGCCTGATTGGTCGCTTGCGCCGCGTCGTAGATTTCGCCAACGACCCACGCCGCCTCGACGGACGGTTGTGGCAGGTTCGCCACCAATCGCCCGCCGTTGTCATCGGCATACAGTCTCCAGCCGAGCGAGAGCTGGCGCAGATTACCGAGACACGCCGCGCTCTTCACCTTGGCCTGCGCCGCGCCCAGCGGGGCCAGCACCAGCCCGGCGAGAATCGCGATGATCGCAATGACCACAAGCAATTCAATCAGCGTAAAGCCGTGTCCCCTGCTCGCGTTGTTGTTGCCAAACCATGCGCTCATGAATGGATTCAGATTATCCCGCCGTTTTTCGCTGAACACTGGGCGTCTGACCGCACACCCGCGCTTTTGATTGCACCGCCCGCAACGAAGATGAAATAATTCATCCCGATGAACCCGCACCTCAAGCTGCTCCTCGCCGCCGCCCTGTTCACGGCGCCAGCGTGCGGCGCGGGGCTGCCGCCGGAAAAAATCTGGCAGGCCGCGCCGGCGCGCGGGTCGCCGCCGCCGGCCACGAACCGTTTTTTTGTTCCGCCGGAGCTGGCCCGGATTGCGGACTGGAAAATTTCCTTCACCACCCGCGCGGGTGAAACCTGGCTTGGTGGCGGCACTCATCTGGCGTGGCATCATCGCGGGCAATGGAAGGTCTTTGCCTCCACCAATCAACTCGGCCCGGAACAGCCCGTCGGCCTGGCCGAAATTTCCGATGGCCGCATCTGGTGCGCAACTTCAAACCAGGTCTGGGAGTTTGACGGCCGCGACTGGCTGGCCGCACGCCTCGTGGCGGGGCCGATTCATTCGCTCGCCGCCACGCGCGATGGCACGCTCTGGATCGCCACCGCGCACGGTCTGTTAAGATTCGCGCGCAGCACCTGGATTGTGAACGGCCTCGCGGATGGGCTGCCGTCCGAGGACGTTCTTTCGGTGCAAGAAGACGAGAACGGTTCCATCTTCGCCGAAACCGCGCCCGGCTGGAGCCGCTTTGAACCGGAGGCTGACACGGACGCCCCACGCACGGAAATTTCATCTCCGGAATTCAACCTCGCCAACATCCCGGAAGACGCCGCGATCACGCTGCACTTTCGCGGCAGCGACCCGCACGAGCAGACGGCGTCCAGCAATCTGCTCTTCGCCTGCCGGCTGGACGAACACTCCTGGTCACCGTTTGAGCCGGCGGCACCGGTGGTTTATTCCGGTCTGGGCCTGGGCCGTCACGTCTTTCAAGTGCGTTCGATGGATCGCAACGGCAACCGGGAAGCCATCCCCGCGCAGTTGGAATTCACCGTCGTGGTGCCGTGGTATCGCGAGGCCCGGCTCGTCCTCGTGCTGGCAGGGGCGCTGCTCGTGTCGCTGTTTTTCGCCGCGCTGGCCTTGAACCGGCATCGTCATCTCCGGCACAGCTACGCCCAGGTCGGCGAACTGGTTGCGGAGCGGACCCGCCAGCTTGAGCTCGCCAATCGCGAACTTTTCCACAGCCAGAAGATGAACGCGCTCGGCACGCTTGCCGCCGGCATCGCGCATGATTTCAACAACATCCTCTCCATCGTCAAAGGCTCCGCGCAGATCATCGAGGACAATCTGGCCGACCCGGAAAAAATCCGCACCCGCACCGCGCGCATCCAGACCGTCGTGCAGCAGGGTGCCGAAGTCGTGGACGCGCTGCTCGGCTTCAGCCGCAGTGATGGCGCGCCTGCCGCCCTGTGCGACCTCAATGCCGTCGTGGCCGACACGCGTCGGCTGCTCGGTGACCGCTTCCTGCACGAGGTCGAGGTGCGCTTCGAGCCGGATGCCAGCCTGCCGGAAATTTCCGCCCCGCGCGATTTCATCCAGCAAATCCTGCTCAACTTCATCTTCAACGCCGACGAGGCGATGACCGGCCGCAAACGCATTGAGATCTCGGCGCGGCTCGCGGAACAATTGCCGGAGGAACTGTTTCTCGCGCCCGCGCCCGCGCCGAAATTCATCTTCATTTCCGTGCATGACCACGGCCCGGGCATCGCGCCGGAAATTCGCGCGCGCATTTTTGAACCGTTTTTCACCATAAAAAATTTGTCCGCGCGCCGCGGAACCGGGCTGGGCCTTTCGATGGTTTACGAACTCGCCAAAAAAATGCACGCCGGCCTCGCGGTGGAATCCGTTCGGAATGCGGGCAGCACGTTCACGCTTATTCTTCCGGTGAAACCATGAAAACCCAACCTCATTTGCTCATCATCGAGGACGATGATTTTCAGTATGAAATTTACGAGGAGGCGCTCGGCCATTGCCAGTTGACCCGCGCGAAAACCGGCAGCGCCGCGCTGGCGTTGCTGCCGCGTCTGCAGCCGGATTTGCTGGTGCTGGATCATGTGCTGGCCGACGGGGAACGCGGATTGGATTTTTTGCCGGAATTCAAAGAATTGCTGCCCCATGTGCCGGTCATCATTGTTTCCGGCGCGCTCGAAGTGCGGCAGCAGATGGCGGCGTTGCAAGGCCCGCGCCGCGCGCACTACTGTCTGCCCAAGCCGGTGGACGTCCGCGAGCTCCGGCGCACCGTGGAGACGGCGTTGAAAGAATGTGCTGACACGGAAATCATCCGCCAGTTTGAAGCGTTGGAACGCTCGCGGCGCATTGACGCGGCTGAACTCCTGAGCCGCTCCACCGACCGGCTCGCACGTCAGAATGAAATCGCGGCACGGCTTGGGAAATCCGGCGCTCGCCCCAGCATCTCGGCGCTCGCCCGCGAATTCAAAGTCGCCCGGCGCACGATCCTCCGCGATTTGCACGAGCTCATCCGGCGCGGCCAGTTGCCGGCCGCTGTTTATCCAGAGCGGGAGCATCCAGGCGATTCATAAACTGAAGGCCCGGGAAAAAAGCGGTCGAAAACATCCAAGGTTTTCCGAGGGATGATTCCACCGCTTTTGTAAGCCGCAAGGTGCGTTCCCGGGGAAATGCCCTGCAAAATTCATCCTTGGCGTCGTGAGTTTTACGGAGAGCGGGAGAAGTATTCCATGCGGCTTGTCTGCGTTGACTTGCCGACAAGGCGACTCCATATTCGCCTCATGGACTTCGACATTTCGCGCCAGCTCGAACAATGGGATTATCAGCCCGGGAAAATCGCCGTACGCAAATTCACCGGCAACGATGGCGTGGAAAAAATCCAGCTCCGCGTGGATCTCGGCCTGTTGCAGATGAACGCCGCCGGCCGGCCCGACGGCAAGCGCCCCTACGGCCATCCTTCCTTGCTGGAATATTTCCAGGCCAAACTCGCAAAGCACGCCGCCGCCAACGTCGGCAGCGAAGCGGGTTTTCAGCTCACGCCCGAAGATTGTTCCCGCCTCCAGATGGAGTCGCTTCAGTACAATCACCGCTACATCTGCCTGCTGGAACTGGCCGACTTCGCCGGCGTGGAGCGCGATGCCGAACGCAACCTGGCCGCGTTTGAATTCGTCACGCAGCACGCTGGCTCGGAGGAACTGGCCTGGTCGCTCCTCCAGTTTCAACCGCAGCTCCTGCTGATCCTCACGCGTGCCCGTGCGCTCGCCGTGCTCACCGATGAGGATCATTCGGAAGCCGTGGCCCGCATCGAACTGGGGATCGAGGAACTGCAAACTTTCTTCAACAAACATTCGCGGCAGGATCTGATTCCGATCAGCGGCGAAATCCAGGCGCTCGAAACCTGGCTGTCCGAAATCACCGCCAGCCGTCCGCTCTCGCCGCGCGAACAACTGGAGCAGGCGCTCAGCGAAGCCGTGCAGGAGGAAGATTACGAGAAGGCCGCCCACATGCGGGACGCCTTGCGTAATTTGAAGACGGAGAACTAAGCCACACCCCGGTGGCGCCGGCTGAACGCAAGAGAGGGCCGAGCTGCGACCCAGCCTGTCCAACCTTCAAAGGTCACCGCTTGCGTCCACCAAACAGCGAACCGAGCACGCCCCGGACAATTTCCCGCCCCACCGTGCTGCTCATCGAGCGCGTCACGCTCTTGACCATCGTCGTCGCGATGCTCAGGACGACTCTTTTGTTTGCCCGCAAAAACCGAGCGGGCTTTGGCGCACACACAGTTTTAGCACCAAAGCCCGTCGCCCGCTCATCCGCGCAGGACAATTTTTTAATTGATCATGGAAGCAGAATCGCCCGATAGAACCGCTGCACATTGTTTGGTGAGTCGGTATCGATCTGAAGATACGGACTGGCAGGCAGCGTGATATTCGTCAGGGTCTGCCAATTGGTGCTGCTGAGATTGTTGACGAATTCGATGCGATAATTC
>JANYDP010000114.1 GCA_025363535.1 Verrucomicrobiota bacterium
TTCAAGATGGTCAACAAGCTGCGCGCTGGCGTCGTCTGGGCGAACACCTACAACAAGTTTGATCCGACGAGTCCGTTCGGCGGCTACAAAGAAAGAGGCTTCGGTCGCGAAGGCGGCTTGCAGGGGCTGGCGGCGTATTGCCGGTTGGACTAAGAAACATGCCGGTTTACATCGCCATGCTGCGCGGCATCAATGTCAGCGGGCACAAGCTCATCAAGATGGAACGTCTCCGCACGTCGCTGGCCGCTGCCGGACAGATGATGGCGGCGGGATTGCAGGCGGTCGAAATCGTGAAGGCCGACGGTCGTTGGCAAGCTGCTTACGCTTCAGCCCGCAACGCCACGCCGCCGGAAGATTTCTTGCAGGCATTGGCCAAGGACAAAAAGGCAAAAGCATTTTTTGAAACGCTGAATCGCGCCAATGTTTACGCCATTGTGTATCGTTTACAAACGGCCAAGAAACCGGAGACCCGCGAGCGACGGATGAAAAACATTCTGGCGATGCTGGCGCGCGGCGAGAAATTTCACTGAAGCCGTTTCCCCAGCGTGATGGCGGGGAATTTTCCGCCCGCTCCGCCCGCCTAAATCGCGTGACCCGCCGGACGGTTTGTTTTACGTTCCCGCCCGGATGAATCGTGAAGTTGCAGACAATTGGTGCGAGCGGGGCATTCTCGGCCTGGTGCTTGCCCTGCTGGTGTTCGGACCGCTGGCCACGGGCGCGGTGCGGCCACCGGATTTTCTGGTGCTCCAAGCGCTCACGCTCGGTGTGCTGGGGCTGTGGGGCGCGCGGCTTTGGCTCAACGCCCGGCCCAAAATTCTCTGGCCACCGGTGTGCTGGGCGGTGCTCGCGTTCACGCTCTATGCCATCGGCAGATATTTTACGGCGGACATCGAGTACGTGGCCCGGCAGGAAATGATCCGCGTGCTGGTGTATGCCGGCCTGTTTCTCGCGGTGCTCAACAACCTGCACCGCCAGGAATCCATGCAGATCCTCGCGCTGACGCTGGTGTTTCTCGCGATGCTCGTCGCGGGTTACGCCCTGTTTCAATTCTTCAGCGGCTCACACAAGGTCTGGAATTTCACCTCGCCTTACGGCCATCGCGGCAGCGGCACCTTCATTTCGCCGAACAACTGCGCGGGGTTCTTGGAAATGATCCTGCCGCTGGCACTCGCGTGGATGTTGGTGAGCCGCGCCAAGCCGACGCTGAAAGTCTTCGTCGGTTATGCCGCGCTGGTAATCTTGTGCGGCATCGTGGTGACCGTTTCGCGCGGCGGCTGGATCGCGACGGGCTTGACACTCGTCGCGCTGTTCATCGTACTGCTGTTTCATCGCGCCTACCGGCTGCCATCCTTGGTGATCTTGATCGCGCTGATGGGTGGCGGACTTTATTTTCTCCCCCGCATGCATTTCTTCAAGGCGCGGTTTCAGGAAATCACCAAGCACGACAAGCTCGACAGCAACGCGCGCTTTGATCTGTGGCTGCCCGCCGTCCAGATGTGGCGCACGAACCCGTGGTGGGGCGTCGGGCCGGGGCATTACGACTTTCGCTTCCGCGCCTGGCGACCCGTGACCGAACAGCGCCAGCCCGAGCACGCGCACAACGACTATTTGGAAACCCTCGCCGACTGGGGCGTCGTCGGCACCGCGCTCGTCGCTGCGGCGTGGGCGTTGCTGGGGGCGGGCGTGGTCAAAACCTGGAAAAGCGTCGGCGGCATCCAGAGCGATCTGGGCGGGCGCGGCAACAGCACCAAGTTCGCGCTCGTGCTGGGTGCGTCCCTCGGACTGCTCGCCATTTTGTTTCACTCGGTCGTGGACTTTAATCTGCACATTCCCGCGAATGCCATCCTGGCCGTGACCTTGATGGCGCTGTTGAGCAGTTGCACGCGCTTCGCGACGGACAGCTACTGGTTCACCGCGCGCCTGCCGATGAAATTTCTGGCCACGGCCTTTTTGCTGGCGGGCATTGGTTATCTCGGCGCGCAGGAAATCCGCCGCACCCAGGAAGAACACTGGCTGGAGCAGGCGCGACAGTCGCCGGATCTTTCCCCCGAGCGGATTGCCGCCCTGGAAAAAGCGGCCTGGATCGAACCGCTGAACGCCGCGACCACGTACAACTTGGGCGAAACCTTGCGCCTGCAAAGCTGGGAGGGCAACGAAGATTACGCGGAGCTGGCGGAACAGGCGATGCAGCACTTTGCCCGCGCCGCGCAGTTGAATCCGCACGACGGCTACAACTTTCTCCGCACCGGCATGTGCCTCGACTGGATCCGGCAGCACGAGAAGGCCGAACTGTTTTTTGAGCGCGCGGCGAAACTCGATCCCAACGGCTTTTTCACCACGGCGTACGTCGGCTGGCATCATGTGCAGGCAAATGATTACGCGGCCGCGAAGGTCTGGTTCGAGCGTTCGCTGAACCTGGACTGGCACGACAACATTATCGCGGAAACTTACCTAAAAATTTGCGACCAGAAATTGAGCGCCGCCGCGAACGCCCAGCCATGAACACCCGCCCGCCACTCGACGGTTCGCTCCATTACGTGATTGGTTCAGGCCCGTCCGGCGTAGCCTGCGCGCACGCGCTGCTGCAACGCGGAGCCAAGGTGATCCTGATCGACGCCGGAGTTGCCCTCGAAAAAAATCGCGCTGATCTCGTCGCCGAAATGCGCGCCATGCCGCCGTCGTCCTGGAGCACGGAACAACTCCGCCGTCTCAAGGAAGGCATGGAGTCCAACGCGAAAGGCATCCCGCTCAAGCTGGCGTTTGGCTCGGATTATCCGTACCGCGAAACCGACCGCTACCTTCCGGCGGATTACGAAAACGTCGCGCTGCGCCCCAGCCTCGCGCGCGGCGGCTTCAGTTCGGTCTGGGGTTCGGCGATGATGCCGTACTCGGAATCGGACGTGGCGGATTGGCCGATCCGACTTTCCGAACTGCAGGAACATTACGAGGCCGTGGCGAAATTCACCGGCCTCTCGGCGAAACGCGACGATTTGGAAAAACTTTTCCCCACGCATCTCGATCAGCCCACCGCGCTCAACCTGAGCCGGCAGGCGAAAATCTTTCTCGGCAACCTCGAAAAAAAGCGCGCACCGTTGCAGGCCGCCGGATTCGTCTTTGGCCAGGCCCGCGTCGGCGTCCGCGTTGCTGCGCCGCCGTCATCCGGCGGCTGTGTTTATTGCGGCGTCTGCATGTATGGCTGTCCTTACGGCTACATTTATAATTCCGAACACACGCTCCGCGAGATGCAGTCGCATCCGAACTTCCGCCACCAGTCCGACGTGGTCGTGACGCAACTGCGCGAAACCCCCACCGGGATTTTCATTGAAGGCATTGACCGCAACAGCCGCGCACCGTTTGCAGCCGAAGCAAGCCGCGCCTATCTCGCCGCCGGAGTCATACCCACCGCTCAAATCCTGCTGCGCTCCAGTTTGCTTTACGACCAGCCGGTGCGAATCAAGGACAGCCAGTATTTTTTAATCCCGCTCGCCTTGGCGCGCAGCGCGGGCGATGTCCGGAACGAGGCGTTGCACACGTTGAGCCAGTTGTTCATGGAGATTTTCGATTCCAAGATCAGTCCGCACTCGGTTCACTTGCAGGTTTATTCCTACAACGATCTGATTGGCCAGGCCGTGCGCAAAACTTTCGGCCCGCTGGCGCGGCCGCTCGAATTGCTGGCGCGCGGCCTCGAACGCCGGTTGCTCGTTGTGCAGGGATATCTTCACTCCACCCACTCGTCGCAAATCGCGCTGACATTGAAGCAGGGCACGCCCGACCGGATGCACCTGAAGGCCGAGCCGAATCCTGAAACCCGGCCGATGATCCACCGCGTGGTCCGCAAACTCCTGCGGCATTCACCCCACTTGGGCGCGCTGCCCATTCCGCCGATGCTGCAAATCGCCGACTCGGGTCGCGGCTTCCACAGCGGCGGAACTTTCCCGATGCGCGCCCAACCCGGCCCGCTCGAAACGGACACGCTGGGCCGGCTGCACGGCTGGTCACGACTGCATCTCGTGGATGCCTCGGTGCTGCCGGACGTGCCGGCGACGACGATCACTTTTTCCGTCATGGCCAACGCGCATCGCATCGGATCACTTACGGCCGGGATGGCTTGAATCAATCAAATGCAAACAAACCCACTCTGTCTCGTCACCGGTGCCAGCGGCTACCTCGGCCGGCGCGTCAAAGCCGCGCTCGAACAACGCGGTTGGCGAGTGGTTGAACTTACGCGCAACCCCAAGCCGGGCGGCGCTGCGAAAAAGTTTCTGCTCGGCGAAACGGTGACGCCAGAAATATTCGCGGGCGCTTCGGCGTTGGTGCATTGCGCTTACGATTTCAAACAACTCACCTGGCCGGACATTCATCGCCTGAACGTGGCCGGCTCGGAAAAATTGCTGCGCGCCGCCCGGCAGGCGGGACTTGCAAGTATCGTGTACATCTCCAGCATCAGCGCGTTCGAGGAATGCCGCTCGCTCTATGGCCGGGCAAAGTTGGAAACAGAAAAAGCCGCGCACAGCCTCGGCGCTTTCGTGATCCGTCCCGGTTTAATTTACGGCGATTCTCCCGACGGCATGTTTGGCAAGCTCATCGCCCAGGTCGAAGGGGCCAAAGTGCTGCCGCTGTTCGGCGGCGGCTCGCAGATTCAGTACCTAGTCCACGAGGCCGATCTTTGTGCATTCATTTGCGATTGTGCGGCAAAAAAAACTTCCCCACCGGCAATTTCAGTGACGGTGGCGCACGAGCAGCCGTGGACATTCCGGCAAATTCTCGAGACCATCGCTTACGCTAAAGGAAAAAAGCTAATGTTCCTGCCCGTTCCGTGGCAACTGGTCTGGGCGGGAATAAAGTTTGCCGAGCTGTTGCGCGTGCCGCTGAATTTTCGCAGCGACAGTTTGGTGAGTTTGATTTACCAGAATCCTAAACCGGATTTTTCTCATTTCATTGGACTCGCGGCAAATTGTCGGGGGTTTTCACGCCAGAGCATAATGAAAAGTTTGTAGCAGGGTCTAGGACACTTCAGCAAATCTTGCCGCTACCGCTCGGAATTTCTTCTGCCAAACTAATTCAACATATTGGTGAGTGAGTTTCGAAATGAACAGCACCAGCCCCACAGTCAGCAACAAGAAAGCAAGATTAAAAAGGGAGACGGCGAAGCCGCCGTGGTTCTGTGTTAGCAGATGATTACGGAAAAGCACGACAACCCTGGCCATAAGGACCATTACCAGCAAGTGAACCATATAAATCGAGTAAGAAACCTTCCCCAGCCATCTTAAAGGGCGTGAATTCAATGCCCCCGACATCATACCCTTACCAACTGAAAAAGAAGCCACAGCCAGCACAATTAGCGCAAAAATGGGGATCACTAAGTAATCCCATTCAGGGTTTTGCTTAAATCCAAGAAACATGACCAAACCAGCCAACGCAAGGAGTTCTATCGGCGCGCTCCAGACAGAAATCTGCTTCTGCAACTGCTCAAAAATTTGATGCGTAATTACACCCGAGAAAAAGCCAAGAACACACCGGAAAAAATTAAAACCCGCATCGGCAGTCAAACCCGGTTCCGGCGACCAAGCAAGCAGCAGCACGGAAGCAAAAATCAAAAGCCACGATACTATTGACATCCCGATCCTGCTCCGCGTCAGCACTGAAGTGACGCCAAAAATCAGATACGTATAGAACTCGACCCCAATGCTCCAACTTGGGCTGTTAAAGGTCTTGTTCGCAAACTGGAAAAATGGATGAACCAGCAGCAAATTCAAAGTAAAGGTAGCGACATTATTGGCGGAAAAGCGTGGCTTTGATACGGAGTAAATCCGTATTTTGATTCCGCTACGTATTTGGCCGCCTCCAATCCAGTAAAGATAAAAAGAAAAAAGACGTGCAGAGGATAGATTCTTCCCAGTCTCAAAAACATGAATTCAGCCAGGCCACTACCCGCGCTGAGTTTTTTGAAATAATTGTGGCATATCAAAAAGCCTGAAAGCACAAAAAACGGGATTGCTAAATAGGTATTGATGCAACTGATGGCAATGGATAAGGTGGGGCATGAACTGCCCCCACTGTCACACCGCGAACAGCGTCAAGAATGGCACCTCCCGCCACGGTCACCAGCGCTGGCGCTGCCCCGCCTGCC
>JANYDP010000122.1 GCA_025363535.1 Verrucomicrobiota bacterium
CTGCTCCAACACCTCGCCTTTGTAGGAAAGTTTCAATCCCTGCTGAGCAACAAACGGAATTCCACGCAAGCGTAGCTCCTTTTCCAAACACTCCTGATAAACAGCCTCCAAAAACCCGCAGCCCATCTCCCGGTAAACCTCAAAGACAGCCCCCTGAATTGCATAGACCTCATCTTTATAGAGCAGCTTTTCGTGTGGTTCGTGTCTTTCGTGGTTCATAAGGCTTCGGCGGCTTCGGCGAGGCGTGCTTCGAGTTGTTTTACCTGAAGGTTAACCTCCACGCGGCGGTTAATCTGCTTCTCCTTCGCGGCACGGGCGCGGAGGCTGGTGATTTCACGGTTCAGCCGTTCGTGCTCCGCCAGCGCCGTGCGGCGGCGCTCGGCAGCGGCGGAATCGGCAGCAAGGGCAAATTTCCCCGTGTGCCGGGCGGCGGCGTGGGTTTCGAATCGCTCGATCCAGCCCTGATAGAGTGCGTGCAGGTGCTGGCGGGGCTGGGCGGTGAGGGCGAGAGAGGCCAGGAAGTCGCCCGATGTCGCCGAGTCGGTATTCACGCCCGCCGTGATGAGCGGGCCATCCAGCACGGTCTCCCCGGCCTGCCCCTGTGACCAGCGCAGGTGCGCGAGTGAAAGCGCCAGCCCGCCGGGCAGGCTGTGCACAAGGAACACCGGATACGGAATGGCACGGTGAACCAGCTCGGTGAGGCGCGGGGCGTTGGCTCCGGCACGGAGCGTGAGCGAGAGCACGGCGATTTCCAGATACTCGCGCACATCGTCGCGGTAGGCGGGCACGCCGATGGTGGTGGGCTTGAGCGCGGCGAGCCAAAACAGCTCCTCGATGCCGTCATTGATCTGGCGCTTGTCCGCGGCCGTAGGCGCGCCATTTTCCACCAGCAGCTTCTTGGGCACGCGCTGGTCCACCCGCGCGTCGGCGGGCAGGCAGAGGGCAGCGATGACGGATGCGGCGGTCATGGGGTTGCCAGCTTGCAAAAGAGGTTGATGAGCATCATCTCGTCCAACGAGCCGGCAGGAGTGGTCGCAATGCGCGGATCAGCAACGACCACTGCCAGGCATTGGGCGCGAGAGACGGCGACGTTTACGCGGTTGCGGTCGAGAATAAAGCCAAGTCCACGAGAGCCATATTCGCCGTAGCTGGAGCAAAGCGAGAGGATGCACACCGGGGCTTCCTGCCCCTGAAACTTATCCACGCTGCCAACGCGAGCGTTGGCCGGGAGTGCTGCTTGAAGCGAGCGAACCTGTGCGTTGTAGGGAGCGATGAACAAGAAATCGTTCAACGCAAGTGAATGTGTCTTGTCGTCTTTGTCGGTGTATTGCCGACCTAGAAGCTCTTGGAAGATGGCGCAGACGCGTTGAACTTCCTCGTCGCTCTGCTGAATGTCGCCATCGTGCTCGACGCCACTGAAAACAATCCCGTTTTCAACGGTAATGAGTCCGTTTGCGTTTGCAGGGACGACAATTTTCTGACGCGCGCAGTCCGCATGAGCATTGAGTCGCCCCTCATAAATGCTCTCGGAGATGACGCGACACACCGACGGGTGCATCCGGCGCGATTCACCAAGAAAGAGCCCGTAGTCGGCAGGGACAACGGCATGAAGCACGGGTGCATCGGGCCGACTGGCCTTGGTATTCTTGAGGGCGTATTGCAGTGCAGAAAGTCCGGCATCACCGGGATGCGAGCCTTGCACAGGCTGCTCCAATTGCATTTGGTCTCCGAGCAGAACGAGATTCTTCGCGCAGCGGGCCATTGCCACAGCGTTCGCCAGCGAGACCTGACCCGCTTCGTCGATAAAAAGGAAATCGAGCACGCCTTCCCATTCAGGGCGCGTAAAGAGCCACGCAGTTCCGCCCACGATGCCGCTGGAATATGCAGCGGCAGCGGCGCCATTGTTTGCAACGTAATGCAGATTGGGATTGTCGGTAAAGACCGGCCCGGTCGCTTCACCGCCAACCTTGATTCCGGACAGGTGCCGCCCCGTTTCGCGAGCGGCGTTACCGCAGGCGATGAGCAAGTTGATCACAGCCTTGTGACTGTTGGAGGCAACCCCGACCTTCTTGCCTGCGGCGAGCAGCGAAGCAATCACTCTTGATGCAGTGTATGACTTTCCAGTGCCGGGCGGCCCTTGGACCACAAGGCAGCCACCATTCATCGCGCAAGACACGCGAATCGCAGCATTAACCGAAGATTCACCGGCGTTTTGCAGTGGCGTGGCAGGTGTCACACGATTCAATAGGGCGGCGACCGGAGCGTGAAGTTGTCCGGTGAGGTGCTTTGCAGCGACTTCGGCCAACG
>JANYDP010000053.1 GCA_025363535.1 Verrucomicrobiota bacterium
GCGGGTGCCTGGCCCGTTGGCAGCCAGCGTGCTCATCATCTGCGGGGCGTTGGCGGAGGAAGTTTCAGTCGGAGCGGGAGGTTGTTCGAGTGCGGCCTGCTGGACTTGCGCGATCAAGTTGAGCAAATCCTCCACCTGCCGCGCGACAAGCTCCTCGGGCGTGAGCGGCGGCAGTTTGCCACGCTGCGGCGGTGGAGAAATCGGGGTGCCTTGGCCGTTGTCCACGAGGAAACAGTTTGGGGCGATCTCATAAACCGCGACTGCCTCCCCGGGCAACCACGGCATCGGGGCCAAGATGCTGCCGAACGGACTGAACGCCTCCCAGTAAGTGCCGTAACGCGGGAGTTTATCCAGCGGCACCAGCGGCAGCCCTTGGGATTCGGCCACGATCCGCACAAGAGAGTCGGGCGCCTCACCGTCTTTAATAAAAGGAAGAACGTCCGGTCGTACTTGCAACTGTGCCAACGATTGAAGTGTTGAAGTGAAGAAAACCCCCGCCGCCAGAACAAGCACCGCGCCTCCTACAGCCACTGCTCGTATTGTTTGCATTTTGTATTCCTTGGTTGAGCGAAGCTCTTTCACGGAACAAAAGGGCGCGAACCTGACGCACCCTGACTCAGGCACCGCTAAGCGCCTTCCAACAAAGCACGCCAAGCCGCGCCGATGGGCGCGCGCTTGGTGAGAATGTTGGAGGGCATGGAAATTAGCGGTTTCGAGTCAGCCCCGTAGCCAAAGCTACGCAGATTTTTGGTTTATGGTTTTACATGTTTGGAACGTTTGTTTGACCTTCACTGACGAAAATGTTTCTACGCCTTCCGCCACCGCTTGCCAAGCCTTTTCGCTAAAAGAAAAAAACGCCGGGAGGTTTTAATATCCCGGCGTGGGTGAAACTTCTTCCTTGTGCCGATCACTTGGTCGGAGAGGTCGGCGTTGGGCCGGGCCGGGTGCCGCCGCCCAAGACACGGTTGTTCACTTCAAACGTCCACTCGCCCAGCTTTTGTTCGTTCCCCTTGTACAACCGAAGGCGACCGAACCGAATCGCTGCTGCCTGAAGATCATTTTCCCATCCACCCACCGCTAATTTGAAAACCAAGCTTTATTCAGCGTCTCCTTCGAACTCTGGAAACAACCAGGGTGCAGCTGTCGTCATGTAAAAATTTTCTGGCTTCCGCCGGGCACTCATGTTTGTTTTACCACGAACAGCAGCGGAACAAGATCATGCAACGTCAATGGACTCATCGTTTCCATTCACTCCCCGCCGCAGAAAGAAATTTCTGTGAATCCTCCCGCGCGCTCCACCGTCCAAACCAACAAACACCACATCGCATTCCATGAATAACCAAACACCCACGCCTTCCCCCAACCCCGCCGGCACACGCCGGGAGTTCATCAAAAAAACCTCCACCCTCGCGGCGGCGGTCGCCGTCGGAAACATTTTCAAAACGCCGGTCTATGGCCAGAACCAGGCACCGTCGCCGGGCAGCGTGGTCGGCGCGAACGACCGCATCCGCGTCGCGGTTGTCGGCGTCGGCTATGGCATTGGCAAGGATCATTTGCAGGGGATTCACAGCGCCGCCCAGGCCAACAACACCGTGTTGGCCGGCGCGTGCGACTTGTTCAACAAGCGCCGCGACTGGGCCAAGGCAACGGCGGAGTTGAAGGATGCGGACGTTTTTTCCGACCACCGAAAACTGATGGAGCGAAAGGACATTGACGCCGTGGTGATCGCCACGCACGATCCGATGCACGCGCAAATTTCGATTGATGCGATGGAGTCCGGCAAACATGTCTATTGCGAAAAGCCGATGACGCGCTACCTCGGCGAAGCGTTCCAAGTGCATGATGTCGTCAAAAAGACCGGCAAGATTTTTCAAGTTGGTTCGCAGGGCACTTCCGCCGCCGGCTGGCACAAATGCGGCGAGCTGGTGCGCGAGGGCAAGATCGGCGAGTTGGTCTGGGCGCAGGGCTTCTATTGCCGCAACAGCGCGGGCGGCGAATGGAACTACGCCATTGAGGCGGAATCCACCGCAGCGAACATTGACTGGGAAACGTGGCTGGGCAAGGTCAAGAACCGCGTGCCGTTCAGCGCCGAACATTTCCATCGCTGGCGGAAATACTTCCCGTATTGCGCCGGACTTTTGGGCGATCTCGTGCCGCACCGCCTGCATCCGCTCATGCTCGCTTCGGGCAATCCTCAATTTCCTGTGCGCGTCACCAGCATCGGCACGAAGAATGTCCATTCCGATCTCACCGTCACCGGCACGCCGGAGCGTCAGGTGGCCGAGCACATCCAACTGCTGGCCGAATTTCCGAGCGGCTATTTGATCACCATCACCTGTAGCAGTGTGAACGCGAAAAGCCCTGGCTTCACGATCTACGGACACAAGGCCACGCTCAACATCGGCAGCAGCGGCGAGCGCGTGGAACTCGTGCCGGAAAAAGACTGGTCGGAGGAAATTGATCCGCTCACGCT
>JANYDP010000162.1 GCA_025363535.1 Verrucomicrobiota bacterium
CATGAAAAAAAGCGACTCGCCGAAACGGCCGCTGCCAGCGCGCAGGCCAAGGATTGAACGCGATCAATCCCGCCGGGAAACAATTTCCAGTGTCACCGGCCCAAGCAAGCCAGACTTCATCAACGGGGTGTTCTCTGTCAGTCGTCGGATGTTGGTGCGCGTCAGTCGCTGTTCCGGCGGCAGGCCGGCGTCGCCGATGACGCGGTTCGGCCAGAAGTTGACGACCTCGATGGTGAGTTGATTCGCGCCCGGTTTCACGGCCTTCGTCACGTCCACCTGAAACGGCGGCGCCCAGACGATGCCGCAGGATTTGCCATTCACTTTCACTTCGGCCAGTTCGTGGACGGTTCCCAGGTCCAGAAGAAGTTTCGAGGTTCCAGGTTCGAGTTTTGGCAGGTCGAAGGTTTTTTCGTACGTCGCCGTGCCGGAATAAAGTTTTATGCCCGGCTCGGACCGCGTCGGCCAACTGACGAGTTCGGAAAACTCTGCGGACGCCGGGCCGCCCCAGTTCGTGTCAAACCGCACTGTCCACGGGCCGGCAATGACGATGGGTGCAACCAGCGGATTGCTGGGCGGCAGTTTGGCAGGGTGCTTGGCTGAAGGTTCGCGGAAGACGACGAACCACGATCCGCACGGAGAAAATTCGAGGGGCAAAATCACGCGGCCGTCTTTTGGCTCGTAATCCGGGGAGAATTGCCGCTCACCCGTCACGGCGTTCCACAACTCCGGCGCTTTGCCGCTCACTCGGAACGCGCAGCTTGCCGACACGGCATTGGTCGCGCGATTGGCCACGAAATAAATTTCGGCTTCGCCGACCTGGCGATGGATGTAATCCAGGGGCAACGGAGCGCCGGTCTCCGGCCCGGCGTGTTCCACATTGCCGCCCGCATCAGGCCGGGTCGGAGACCGGCGCTCTGCCACAAAATCCGGCGGCACGCCGTCGGCGAGCAGCACTTCGCGCGCGGTTTTGCCGCTGATCACGCGGCCCTGCCGAGGTGAACCTTTCCACAATTCATCCGCGAGCCGGACCACTTCGGCGTCGCACTGCGGAAAGCCCTGGAGCGACCCGGACTCAGTTGGCTTCGGCCCGATGACGGTTGCGCCAGCGGCGACCAGCTCCTTCAACTTCTTAAGCACGGGCAAGGAAATCATCGCGCGCTCCGGCAGCACCAGCACGCGATAGCTCATGCCGTCGGGCAAAACAATTTGTCCATCCTTCACGCTGGTGCGCGTGAGAACCGCCTCCTCGGTGATCACGTCGTAGTCGTAGCCGGGGAGGATTTTGGCCGGATCGGATTTTTTCAACTGCGCGAAATTTGGGACGTGATCGCCGTAGTAGTAAGCCACGTCCGCGACCGGCAAACCTTGCTGTAAGAGGAACTGGCAGCGGTTGAGGTAGCTGAAGAACGGCGCGGATTTTTCCCACCACGTCACCTTGGGATTGAGATGCGTGCCGGCAAAATATTGCTGGCCGGGGATGCCAGCTTCGTCAGGTGAGCAGACGAACGCGTGCCACACGAGCAGGTTCAGCCCTTCGCAGAGCGCCTGGTCGAACGCGGGTTTCAAATTGTCCCACAATGTTTCCTGCCAGTGCGGCCCGATGGTGGTGAAGCCTTCGGCGAGCACCAGCTTGCGGCCGTAGGTGTGCGCGGCGCTCGCGGGCTGCTTGACGAAGAAACGGTTTTCGTCGCCGATCCGGTGCGTCCACGACCATGCCCAGAACTCGCTCATCGGCGCGTCGTTGAAGCCAAGGCAGCGTTGCGCGTCAATCGGCACGGCGTGCGGCCCGCCGCTTTCGGGATGAATCAGCAGGCCGTGCTTGTGCGCGCCGGCGCGGAACAACTGGTAGTGATTGTCAATCGCGAGATCGCCCATGGTCTTGCGAAAGTCGTTCAGGAAACGGTCGCTCTCGTCGCGGCTGCTGACGATTTTTCCCGCGATGACCGGCAGCCAGTTCAACAAATCGTAACCGCGCCGTTTTTGAAATTCCTCGCGCAGCGTCGGCGTCCAGTTCGCCACCTCCACTTCCCAACTGTCCGTGTGCAGATATTTCAAAGCCTTGCCCGCAAGCGGCCCCGCGTCGGCGAT
>JANYDP010000168.1 GCA_025363535.1 Verrucomicrobiota bacterium
GATCCACCAGTTGCAGATACACCGGCTTGCCGGACTTGAAATCAATTTGCAGTATCATAACTGTTCTCTGTCCTATGACTGTATGACAGTTGAAAAATCTGTCAACTGCAAAAAATACGGGCGGGGTGGGTCAGTCCAAAAACATCAGCTCGTTGGACAGCAATAGAACCTGCGCAAGCTTTTCCAGCGGTGACAGCGAGGCGGCCGGAATGGTTTGCGCGGCGAGAAATGCTTCGCCAAGCCGAACCTCATCATCGGACGCGACGCGTTGAAACAGTTGGTGGTAGAGCCGCTGGATGGCTGCGCGCGGATCCCCGGCGGGCGGGGTGCCACACCCTTGCGCCAGATTCCGCGCCTGCTCGATCACGAACGGGCTGTTCATCATAAACAGCGCCTGCTGCGGCACGGTGGTGTGGAAGCGGCCTTGGTTGCTAGTGTCGGGGTTTGCAAAATCAAAAGTGCGCATCGTGCCGGGAAGATTCTGGCGGTCAATCAATCCGTAAACCGTCCGCCGCGTCGAGCCAGACTCCGCGAACAAATCCACCGCCGCGCCACCCATTTTAAGATCAAGCTTTCCAGCAACGGCCAGCAACGTGTCGCGCAGGGATTCAAAGTCCAGACGTTGGCGGTTTGCGTGCGCGAACAATTTGTTTTCGGGATCGAGTTTGGCCGCGCTGGCGGAAACATCGCTGCGCTCCTGATAAGTCGCAGAAAGCAAAATGAGCCGGTGAAGTTTCTTCGTGCTCCAGCCGTTGGCCATGAAGTCGGCGGCCAGATAATCGAGCAACTCGCGTTGCGCGGGTGCTTCGGTGCGGACGCCAAAATCGCCCGCCGTGCTGACCAAGCCAGCGCCGAAATGCTGCTGCCACACGCGGTTCACATAGACGCGGGCCGTGAGCGGATTGTCGCGGCTGGCAATGGTACGGGCGAGTTCCAGGCGACCGCTGCCGTTCGTGAACGGCCCTCGCTGAGCCCCACCAAGAATTTCCAGGAAACGACGCTGCACCAGGCTGCCGGGATTGCCCGGATTGCCGCGTTTGGCGATGTGCGAGTCGTGCGGATGGGCTTCATCCACCAGCGCCATCGCCCGTTGCGGCGCGCCGGGATGCGTCCAGTTCAGGGCTTCAATTTTATTGCGCATCGGAGCCGCGCCTTCGCTGAGACGCCGCGCGTGCAGCTTGCGGACTTCCGCATTGGACGGATTCGCGGGTGAACCGTCGGCGTAAAGAAATTTTCGCAGCTCTTCGCGCACCGCGTCGGGCAGTTGCGTGGGCGCAGGCTGTTTGTCCTTCGCGGCGGTGACGAGCGACGCCTTCCAGACGGAATCCGTGTCTTTGAACAGTTTCGTGTAAACCTCGGCCAGTTGCTTCAACGAAGTCGGCGGCGAGTTCGAGATTGCGTTGAGCACGCTGGCATTGATCCGATTGGTTTCGGACGCGAGTTTTGCCAACAACGTTGCGGCGTTGGTGGGGAATTCGTTTTCCGGCAGCGCGGACAATTGGAACCACGGCGCGAATATAGGGTCGTTGGTTTTTCGGCGTGCGTCCAAATCCTTCATCCAGTTACGGAGCAGTTCCGGCAGCGTTTTGTGTTCGCCGGCCACGGTGTCGAATTTGGATTGATCCGGCAACTGGCCGGCGGCGTACGCGGCCAGCAGATAATCGCCGACCTGTTGCCGGCGGTCGCCCAGGAAAATTCCAATCTCCTTGTCTTCAAACTCCGCGATCTCTTTTTCGATGGCTGCGCGCTGTTTCAAATAATCCTGGTAGTCCGGCGAGTCGTGCAGCGGCACGAGCAAGGGCCGTTCGGCCGGTTCCTCGCTGCTGGCGAAAATGCCGTGCAGCGCGTAGTAATCCTTCGTCGTGATCGGATCAAATTTGTGGTCGTGGCAGCGGGCGCAGGTCACCGTCAGCCCGAGTGCGCCGCGCGTGACAACATCAATGCGGTCATCAATGATGTCGTTCTGGTTGTTGAGAAACCGCCGGCCCAGGGTCAGAAAACCCAGCGCGGCCAGGGAGTTTTTATCGTCGCCCGACGCAAGGCGATCCGCTGCGATTTGCTCGATGATGAATTGGTCGTACGGCTTGTCCTCATTGTACGCGCGGATGACGTAGTCGCGATACGTGTGAGAAAAGGGATAGCGCCGCTCCTCGCCACCCGCGAGATAGCCTTTCGTATCGGCGTAACGCGCCACATCGAGCCAGTGACGGCCCCAGCGTTCGCCGTAGCGCGGCGAAGCCAGCAGGCGGTCCACAAGTTGCGCGTAGGCATCGGGGCGTTTATCGTTGATGAAAACTTCAACCTCTTCGGGCGTGGGCGGCAGGCCGAGCAGATCATAAGTCACGCGCCGGATCACCGTGCGCCGATCCGCTGTGGCTGCCGGCTTGATTTTTTCCTGTTCGAGCTTGGACAAAATGAAATTGTCCACCGGCGTTTGAATCCAGCGGGAGTTTTTAACTTTTGGAAGTGCGGGCGGTGTCACGGGCTGAAACGCCCAATGCTTTGCGCGCGCCTCGTTCATGTCGGTCAGCGGGATCGGACCGGCGGCGGCGCGCGGATCGGGCGCACCCATTTTCACCCAAGCAACAAGTGCGGCGATTTGCCCGGCGGAAAGCTTGTCATCATCCGGCGGCATTTTCAGATCTTTATCTTCATACCGCACCGCTTTGATCAACAGGCTTTCATCGGGATTGCCGGGCGAGAGCACCGCGCCGGAAGTGCCGCCTTTGCGCAAGCCGGCGGGCGTGTCGAGCCGCAGGCCGCCTTTGAGTTTTTTGGCTTTGTCGCTATGGCACGAATAGCAGCGGTCAACGAGGATCGGGCGGATTTTTGCCTCGAAGAATTCTGCCTGCTCGGGAGCCAGCAACGGCGCAGACAGACATGTGCCCGTGGCCAACACGCCTCCCGCCAGAAATAAAATCATCCGTCTCACGCCAGCAGTTCCTTGACGACCTCGCCATAAACATCCGTCAGCCGGTAATCGCGGCCCGCGTGACGAAACGTGAGTTTGGTGTGATCGAAGCCAAGCAACTGGAGAATCGTCGCGTGCAGGTCGTGGACATGAACCGGTTTCTCAATTGCCTTAAAACCGAATTCGTCCGTTGCGCCATGCACGTAGCCGCCCTTCACGCCGCCGCCAGCCAGCCACATCGAAAAGCCGTAATGATTGTGATCGCGGCCGTTGACTTTTCCAGCGTTGGATCCCGGCGTTGGCAATTCCACGGTCGGCGTGCGGCCGAATTCGCCGCCCCAAATAACCAGAGTGTCTTTCAACATGCCGCGCTGCTTGAGGTCTTTCAGCAACGCGCCGATGGCCTGGTCAGATTCCAAAGCAAGTTTGCGATGGCCCTCTTCGAGATCGTCATGATTGTCCCACGGCTGGCCCTGTCCGTGCCAGACTTGCACGAAACGCACGCCGCGTTCGAGCAACCTCCGCGCGATGAGCAACTGCCGCGCTTGCGCGCCGGAGCCGTAAAGTTTTTGGATGGCTTCCGGCTCGCGCGAAACATCGAACGCATCCGTCGCGTCCATCTGCATCCGGTAAGCCAGCTCAAACGACTGGATACGGGCTTCGAGCTGCGCATCCTCCGCGCGGCGGCGCGCGTGCTGCTCGTTGAGTGCGCGCAACAAGTCGAGTTGCTGCCGTTGCTCGGCCTGCGAGACGGATTTGTTCCTGATGTTCTCGATCAGTTTCTCGATGTCCTTGAACTCCGTGTTGATGTAGGTGCCCTGATAAATCCCCGGCAGAAACGCGCTCTGCCAGTTCTGCGATTCCTGGATTGGATAACCGCCGGGGCACAGGCTGATGAAGCCGGGCAGGTTTTGATTCTCCGTGCCGAGTCCGTACGTGACCCACGAACCCAGGCTTGGCCGTGGCAATCGCGACTCGCCGCAGTTCATCAACATCAGCGAAGGCTCGTGATTCGGCACGTCGGCCTGCATCGAGCGGATCACCGTGATGTCGTCAATGCATTCGCCGACGTGCGGAAACAAATCGCTCACTTCGATGCCGCTCTGACCGTATTTTTTGAACTTGAACGGCGACTGAAAAGCCGCGCCGGTTTTGCGTTCGGTCGCGAGGTATTCCATCGGCAACGGCTGGCCATGATATTTGGCGAGGCTGGGTTTGGGATCGAACGTGTCCACATGCGACGGCCCGCCGTTGGCGAAAATGTGGATGACGCGCTTGGCGGTGCCGGGAAATTGCGGCGCACGCGGCACCAGCGGCGAATTCGCGTTCACGCCGCCGATGGCCGAAGCCGCACCGAGAATTTGCGGGCCGAGGAGGTTGGCCAGTCCCAGCATCCCAAAGCCCATGCCGCAACGGCTGAGAAAATCACGCCGCGTGAGAAAGCGATCTGCGAGCCTGGGCTGATGATGTGAGACGCTCATGGTTGTGAATCCGTCGGCTTCGGGCTTCGACGGTTTAGTTTCCAGCTTTTGACGGAAGTTTCAACGAACAATTCAGCCTGACTATCAAACCCGCTTCAGCGGGTGCGGGCGGAAGAGCGGCAGAATCGGCCCGCAAAAAAACGCCGCGTTCGGTTGAACGCGGCGCGAGTGAAGCGGAAAAATCCATCGGTGAACTAGGGTTGCAGGACGCGCAGGGTGAAGACTTCCGAGCTGGCGCTGTTCTGCTTGGACGGGCCGAATTCGTTTTGCTGGAAATCGAACTTGTAGCGGTACTTCACGCCGTTCACCCCGGCCGGCACCGGGATCAAGCCTTCCCAGCGGTTGCTCATCAGCAAGGTCGGCTTCATCGGATAAACCTCGGCCCCGATCAGGATCTGCGGGTGGATGGTGTTCCACTGGAGCGTGTGCTGGCGCGAATTGAAGGCCACTTCCACCGGATACAGCCCGTCAGCGTTGCGCACCTGCTGGCGGGGCGTCAGGTTGGTGAATTTGGCCGTGCAACCCGTCAAGACCAGCGACAAAAACGAAAGCATCAAAAGATTTTTCAACATCTCGGCAGCGTGGCAAAGCGGGGGAAAAATGTAAAGTTGGATTCTGCGCTCCCTCGGTTGTCAGTGTTCCCCCCCACTCCGAATTGCCCGGCCAGCCTGTGGCGCGAGTTTTTCCATTCCTAGGCCCGTCCGCGAGTTGCTACCGTGGCGGCGATGAACCACGACGAACCCCCTCACGCTTCGCGTTTCACGCATCACCACTCCCCGCGCGGCTTCTGGGCGCTCATTATCACGCAGTTCCAGGGCGCGTTCAGCGACAACGTGCTCAAGAACCT
Organism: Verrucomicrobiota bacterium; assembly: GCA_025363535.1. GTDB lineage: Bacteria > Verrucomicrobiota > Verrucomicrobiia > Limisphaerales > CAIQOK01 > CAIQOK01. The sequence continues at coordinate 5,240 of JANYDP010000168.1, forward strand.
CGTCGTGTTCGTCGCCCTCTTTGGCACCGGCATGACGCTCACCGAAAAGAACAGCTACGGCGAATGGATCGGCGCGCTCTTCGCGCTGCCCTTCATTTTGTTTTCCATGGCCGGCGGTTTTCTGGCCGACCGGTTCAGCAAGCGTGCGGTGATGCTGGGCGTGAAAGTTTTTGAACTGTTGATCATGTCACTCGTCTTCGCCGGGCTTTGGGCCTGGAATAAAAACCTGCTGCTCGCGAGCGTCTTTCTGATGGGCACCCACAGCGCCGTTTTCGGACCTTCCAAGTACGGCTCGCTCCCGGAGTTGCTGCCGGAGAAACGCCTCTCCTGGGGCAACGGCCTCCTGGAACTTGGCACCTTCATGGCCATCATCCTCGGCACTGTCGCGGCGGCATTCCTGTCGCAGCAGTTTCACGGACGCCAATGGCTGTCCGGCTTGATTCTGATCGTGCTCGCCATCGCGGGTTTTTTTGCCTGCCTGGGCATCACCAAGGTGCCGGCGGCGAATCCCCGGAAAGAATTTCGCCCGAACTTTCTGGCCGAAGTTTGGCGGCAGGTGGCCGCCACGCGCGGCGACCGGCCGCTCTGGCTCGCGCTGCTGGGCAACACCTATTTTAATTTCCTCGGAATGCTGCTGCTCTTGAACCTGTTTTTCTACGGTTCGGAAACGCTGCATGTCACCGAAACCCACATCGGCCTGCTCAACGTGGCGCTCGCTCTGGGCATCGGCCTGGGCAGCGTGGCGGCCGGCTATCTCTCGGGTGGCAAAATCGAATACGGCCTGGTGCCGCTGGGCGCGGGCGGTCTCGCGGTCTGCTCAGTGTGGCTCGGCAACTGGCCGGTGGGTTTGACCGGATCGTTCGTGTTGCTTTCCGCGCTGGGATTTTCCGGCGGCTTTTTCATCGTGCCGATCGCGGCCCTGCTGCAACACCGGCCCGCTCCTGAAAACAAAGGCGAGCTGCAGGCCGCCGCCAACTGGTGTTCCTTCGTCGGTGTGTTCCTCGCGTCTGGCGCGCATTGGGTGCTAGCGCAAAAATTCCAGCTTTCACCGCGCGGTATTTTTCTCGTGGGCGGTGTGCTCACTTTCGTCAGTGCGCTCTACGTGGTGTTGCTCCTGCCCGACGCGTTGCTGCGTTTCGCGCTGTGGGCATTGACGCGGACCGTCTACCGCATCCGCGTCGTGGGCCGGGACAACATTCCGGCAAAAGGCGGCGCGCTCTTTGTTTGCAACCACGTTTCATTTGTGGACGCGTTGCTGCTCCTCGCCTCGACCGACCGGCAGGTGCGCTTCATCATGTTCAAAGGGATTTATGATCAGCCGTGGATCAAACCCTTCGCGAAAATTCTCGGTGTCATTCCCATCTCTTCCGACCAACGACCGCGCGAACTGCTCAAGTCCTTGCAAGCCGCCAGCGCAGCCGTCCGCGCGGGGGAGGTTGTCTGCATTTTCGCCGAAGG
>JANYDP010000440.1 GCA_025363535.1 Verrucomicrobiota bacterium
CGACGCCGCGTTCGCCGCGATGTCGGCGAATGTCGTACGCGACGAAGGCGGCGTCGTGACGGTGGCGGCCAATCTCGCGACGGCCCGCGAGGCGACGGCCCGGCAGTCCTTTGAACTGGTACTGCTCGACAATCATCTGCCCGACGGCAAGGGCTACGATTTTTTTGACCAGCTCGCCCGCCGCAATCCCGACGCACCCATCGTGATGATCACCGGCATGCCGGATCTGGGCGAAGCCGTCCGCCTCACACGCAACGGCCTGTTTGAGTACCTGACCAAGCCGGTGAACCTGGACGCGCTCGCCGCGTGTTTGCAGCGCGCCAAGCTCCGGCTCGCGGCGCGCGAAGTTCCGGCGAGCGCGACCGAATTTTTTGGTGAATCCCCGGCGATGCGCGAGGTGCTGGCGCAGTTGCGTCAGGCCGCCAAACACGCGGCCGGCACGGTGTTGCTGACCGGCGAGACCGGCGCGGGCAAAGATGTCGCCGCCCGGGCGCTGCATCAGTTCACTTCACCGGATGGCAAGGCGCCTTTCATCGCGGTGAACTGCGCCGCGCTGCCCGCCGAGATGTTCGAGTCGGAATTGTTCGGCGCGGAACGCGGTGCCTACACCGGCGCGGACAAAAAGCGCACGGGCCTGGTGGCGGCGGCGGCGGGCGGGACTTTGTTCCTGGATGAAATCGCGGAAGTGCCGCTGGCGTTGCAGGGCAAACTGCTGCGGCTGCTGGAGGCGCGCGAGTTTCGCTCGCTCGGCAGCACCGACGTGCAACCGTTCACCGGACGCTTCGTGGCGGCGACGAATAAAAATCTCGCGGAAGAAGTGAAGGCCGGAAGGTTTCGTGAAGATTTGCTTTACCGGCTGGATGTGTTCGCCGTCGAGCTGCCGCCGTTGCGTCGGCGGCGCGCGGACATTCCGGGGCTCGCGGAATTGTTGCTGGCCCAGCTCGCGCAGAAATACTCACGCACCAAGCCGCTGTTGAAGACGGAGGATCTGGCCGCGCTCACCGCGCACAGTTTTCCCGGCAACGTCCGCGAACTGCGGAACGTGCTCGAACGTTCGCTGCTGCGCACGGATGAAGGTGCGAAGTGGCTGGCGATGGATTTGAACTGGCTGCGGCGCAATGCGCCGGCTGAAACTCCCGCCGACCGGCCGGCAACGAGCGCGGCCCTCGAACCCCTGCCCGCCGACCGAAAGCTTTCGCCCGTCGAGGCGCAAGAATATCGCCTCATCCGCGACACGTTGCGCGAGTGCAACGGCGGCATCCGGCGCGCGGCCACGGCGCTCGGTTTGTCCCCGCAGGCGCTTTTGCGGCGGTTGGAAAAGTGGCCCGAATTGCGTCCGGCCAAAGAGTGAGTGTTCCGATCACGGAACATGGAACGTCACTGCGTTAAAGATTCCCTTACGAAAAACCCCGGTTTGTGCGATTATCCTCCTGACCCGGCGCTTGGCAGCCGGCCTGCTAAACAAAGCTGACGAACGCAGAACATTTTAGGAACACCGACGTATGAACGTGTTTGCCCGGAGCAAACTTTCCGGCCGACCGGTGCGCCGCTCTTTGAGAGCAGCTCACACCGGACGGCTCGCGCTTGCCGTGATCTGGCTGGCGGGCGCGGCGCTCGGTCACGGACAGGTTTTCCAGGATTATTTCACGAACCGCCAAACCCTCACGACGACGAATGGCACGTTGTTCGGCAACAACACGACGGCGACCGTGGAGGTGGGCGAGCCGAAGCACGGCAACAAACCGGGCGGCCATTCGCTGTGGATTTCGTGGCTCGCACCGGTGGACGGCGTGGCGACGTTCGACACGCACGGCAGTTCGTTCGACACCCTGATGTCGGCGTACACTTTGAGTCCTACGAATGCGACGACGTTTTCCAGCCTGCAAGAACAAAGCCGCAACGACGACGATCCGGGCTTTGAGCCAACCAGCTTGATTCAATTTGGGGCCATTGCAGGCAAGACGTACCAGATCGCGGTGGACGGTTACAACGGCGCGACCGGCACGGTGCAGTTGAACTGGAGCTTTCTCCCCGCGACTGCCGCGCCGCCCATCATCAGCAGCGTGCCGCCCGACCAGGCGGCCAAACAGGGCGACACCGTGACGTTGAGCGTGAACATGACCACGTCGGCCAACCTGCAGCTCAACTGGTATTTCAACGGTGCCGAAGAATCCATCCAGACGGGGACGAACTACACCATCACCAGTCTGCAACCGACCAATGTGGGCCGCTACCAATTGCGCGTCAGCATTGGCAACGGCAACAACCGCGTGCGCTTTTTCACCGATCCGATTGAGATTCAAATCAACTCCGACGGCATCACCAACGCGCTGGCGCAGGACAAATTGTTTGACGCCCTGGCCACGCCGCTGCTGGGCGATGATGGCAGCGGCGGCTCCGGTCTGGTGTTCCGCTCCCTCTTTAACGGAACCCGCACGCCGGCCCCCGCCTCGCTCGGCGTCGCCAGCGGCTACAATGGCAGCCAGATTTTCAACACCACGTTCGCCACGCAAGATCCGGCCGAACCCCCGCACTGCGGCGTCACCGGCGGCTCATCGTACTGGCTCGTTTATCAGCCGCCCACCAACGGCGTGATCACGCTCGACACGGTGGGCAGCACATATGACACGGTGATGGAGGTGTACACCTACAACGGCACGCTCGTCAGCTACGCGGACTTGATTTCGCTCGCGTGCGACAACGACAGCCTGGGTCTGCACGGCCCGGCGCGCGTCTCGTTCCAGGTGAACAAGGCCCGCCGCTACGTGGTCGTCGTGGACGGGGTCAATAATGCGCGGGGCGTCGCCCAATTGAATTATCAACTGAACACCAACCTCCCCGCCACGCCGCCCGTGCTGCAAAGCCAGGTCACGACACAGACCGTGGCCGTGGGTTCGACCGTGCTGCTCGCCCCCCCGATCAGCGGCTGTCCGCCCATGCGCTACGGCTGGAAAAAAGATGGCGCGCCGCTCCCCGGCAATTCCGCCGGCTGGCTCCTGCTCGTCAATGTCAGCGTCACCAACAGCGGCAACTACTTGCTCGCCACCACAAACGACTTCGGCAACCTCACCGTGACCCTTCCCCTGCACGTCGTGGTACCGCCCGCCTGCACCGTGGCGCCGGCCGCCAACGCGATGACCTTGAATTTCCCCACCACCACCGGCCTGCTTTACACCATTGAACAAGCCGCCACCGTGACCGGCCCGTGGTCGCCGTGGTCGGAAACATTCGGCGGCAACGGACAGATTTTTTCCACCAACCTCGCCTGCGCCGACACGCATTTCTTCCGGGTGCGCGTGAACTGATGGTTCGCACCACTGTTCCGCCAACGGAACAGTGTTCCACTTTCAGCACTCCCAACTTCAGCGACGACGTCCGCTTTCGCTTGGATTCGCCAGCAAATCAGCCTTTGCAAAATCCTTTTGCGAAATTCTCCCGCGTGGCAAGAGCGTTGCTAAATGAACCGAACCTGAACGCTCATGCGCCCGAACCCAACATCAAACCGCGCACAACTGCCGCCGACCAAATCCCTGGTCGTCCGGCAGCGCCTGCTGATTTCCTTCCCCGCCCCGATGCCACCGGAGCCGTGCCTCCTCCACCACCGGCAGCTCAGGGATTGGCCGCAGCCGGAGCTTCCAACGCGGCGCGGTTCCGATTACCTTGCGCGCGTGCGGCGAATTGTTTTCTCCTTCTCCCTAATGACGCTGGGCTTATTCCAAGCCGCCGCGCAGACCAGTAATTCCGCCAGCATCTTGCTGGAAGCCGCCGGGCAGGTGGAATTTTTTGGCGGTGCCAAAACCAACTGGCAGCCGGCTGCGGTTGGCGTGCTGCTTCATCCCGGCGACCGCGTCCGCACCCACGCCCAAAGCCGCGCTGCCGTCCAGCTTTCCGACCGCAGCGTCATCCGCCTCAACGAACGCACCACGCTGGAAATCCTTCCGCCGCGCCGCGCCGAGAAAAAACGCTTCAGTCTGCCGGGAGGCTCCATTTATTTCTTCAACCGCGAAAAACCGGCGGACGTGGAGTTCGACACCCCGCTCGCCGCCGGGGCGATTCGCGGCACGGAATTCCTGCTCGAAGTCGCGGCGGCTGATTCCGCCGTTCACCTCGCGCTGATTGACGGACTCGTCGGCCTACAAACTCAGATTGGCGAAATCTCACTTCAACGCGGTGAAGAATTGCAGCTCGCACCCGGGCAGCCACCGCAGAAAACCGCGCTCGTAAACACCAACGCCAAAATTCAATGGGCGCTTTATTATCCGGCCATTGTTAACCCGCTGGAACTGCAATTGAATTCCACGGAGCAATCTTCTCTGGCCAAAGTTTTACGCCAATACAACTCCGGCGATCTGCTCGCCGCGTTGGCAGAGTGGCCGGAAAATAAAAACCCGGCCAGTCCGGGCGCGAAAATTCTCCACGCCCAACTCGAACTCGCCGTGGGGCAAGTGACCGAGGCGGAACAACTGATTGCCGGGCTCGATGAACCTGCCGCTGCCGGGTTGCGCAAACTCATCGCGGTGGTGCGAGGAGAAAAAGTGTTGTCCGAAACTTCGACTCAAAGCGCCACGCTTCTGCTCGCGGACGGCTACGCCTTGCAGTCGCACGCGGACTTGGAAGGTGCGCGCACCACTGCGGGGCGGGCGGTTGTCCTCGCACCGGGATTCGGCTTCGCCCACGCGCGCTGGGCGGAACTGGAATTTTCCTTCGGCCATCGCCGCGCCGCCCTGGTCGAGTTGGATCGCGCGCTGAAAATTTCTCCCAGGCTCGCAGCGGCGCACTCGTTGAAAGGTTTTGTGCTGCTGGATCAAGGCGCGAACAAACAAGCGTTGCAGTCGTTTGAGCAAGCCCTGGAACTCGACGCCGCGCTTGGTTCCGCGTGGCTGGGACGCGGGCTTTGCCGGTTGCGCGAAAGAAATTTCATGGAGGCCCGCGCCGCGTTCCAGGCCGCCGCCGCGCTCGAACCTCAACGCAGTTTGTTCCGCAGCTATCTCGGCAAGGCCGCCGGCGAACTCGGCGACAACAAGGCAGCGGACAAGGAACTGCGCCTCGCCAAGGAACTCGATGCCAGCGATCCGACCGCGTGGCTTTATTCCGCGTTGCAGTTGTGGCAGGAGAACAAACTCAACGCCGCGATTCGCGATCTGGAAAAATCCTCGGAGCTGAACGACAACCGCGCCGTCTTCCGCTCGCGGCTGCTGCTCGATGACGACCGCGCCGTGCGCAGCGCCAATCTCGCCGCGCTTTACGATGAGGCGGGCATCACCGAAGCCAGCCGTCGCGCCGCCGCGCGTTCGGTCGCGGAAAGTTACGCGAACTTTTCCGGCCATCTGTTTCTTGCGAACTTCTACCAATCGCAACAGGGCGAAAACAACTACGACCTGCGCCTCGAAACCGCGCGCCAAAGCGAACTGCTCCTGGCAAATCTGCTCGCGCCTCCGGGCGCGGGAAATTTGTCGCAGACGCTTTCGCAGTCGGAGCGGCTGCGGTTCTTTGATCAGAAACCCATTGGCATAAGTTCGCTCACGACCTACGGCAGCCGGGGAGATTGGAGCCAGACCGGCACCGTCTTCGGTTCGGTGGACGGATTCAGTTACGCCTTTGACGCAGCTTACAACAGCCTCAACGGCCAGCGCGTGAACAACAGCATTGAGCGGCGCGATTTTGTTCTCACGATGAAGCAACGCGTCACGCCGGACGACGAAGCGTATTTTCAAATCGGCGATTTCCGCACGACCGCTGGCGACGTGGCAAACTTGTACGATCCGGCTTCAGCCAAGGCAAATTTTCGCATGGAAGAAAAACAGGAGCCGGATGTCTATGCCGGCTGGCATCACACGTGGTCGCCGGGCAGCCACACGCTGCTGCTCGTCGCGCGACTTTCGGATCGTCTGGGATTTCATGACCCGAACGAGAGCATTCTCTTTTTGCAAACCAGCTTGTTTGGCGGCGACGTTCTCGCCGTGCGCCAAGGCCCGCTCGCGCCGCCGCCGACCGGACAAGGGCCAATGCAGTTGGATTTCGCGCGCGACTTCAAGCTCTACTCGGCGGAACTCCAGCACATCTGGGAAACGCCGCGCTGTACGTTAGTCGTGGGAGGCCGGGTTCAGTCTGGCGATGTCACTGTGCAGGCGAACATGACCAATTCTTTTCTCGGCCTGCCCAACCCTGTCTTCAGCCAATCCTCCAAAGGCACGCTGGATCGCGAGAATGCTTACGCCTACACAACCTGGAAAATTTTAGATTCGCTTCAGCTCATCGTAGGCGGTGCCTACGACCGGGTGCGCTTCCCGGACAATCAGGATTTGCCGCCGCTCTCCTCCGGCACCACGACGCACGACCTGTTCTCGCCGAAACTTGGCTTGCTCTATCAACCGTGGAATCGCGGGCAACTGCGCGCCAGTTACACGAAGTCGCTCGGCGGACTTTATTTCGACAACAGCGTGCGGCTCGAACCGACGCAGGTCGGCGGCTTCAACCAAGCGTTCCGCAGTTTGATTCCCGAAAGCGTCGCCGGTCTCGTGGCCGGCTCGAAGTTTGAAACCATCGGCGCGGGGTTTGATCAATCGCTCGCGTGCGGAAGTTTCTTCGGTGTCGAACTTGAGCAACTCAGTTCGAGCGGGGATCGGGAAGTGGGAACGTTTCAATCCTTCGCCGAGCTGTATGCGCCCGAAACGGCGAACCACACGCGCGAGACGCTCGATTTTCGCGAGCAAAATTTAAGCGCGTATTTCGGGCAGTTGCTGGGCGAAAATTTTTCCATCGGCGCGCGCTACCGGGTGAGCAACGCAAAATTGCAGGAACGCTTTCCGCAAATCCCGACGACGGCTGCGGGCCTCGACCAATTGTCGCGCAACGAAAGCGCGCTCCTGCATCAGGTGTCGCTCACGGGCAATATGCATCTGCCCTGCGGCTTCTTTGCGCAATGGGAATCCGCCTGGTACCGCCAGGATACCGGCGGCGCGATTCCTTCATTGGCCACGGCCGATTTCTGGCAGCACAACGTGATGGCCGGCTATCGTTTTCCGCGTCGCCAGGCTGAGTTGCAGATTGGCGTGCTCAACTTGCTGGATACGGATTACCGGCTGAACCCGCTCAACCTTCATGCGGACTTGGCGCGCCGCCGCACCTTCGTCGCAAGCTTACGGTTGAACTTTTGACACACGCATCAACCTGCGACTAACCAAAGTTTGTAGGAGTCGAGGTAACGAGACACAAACTTTCATGACGGTAAACCACACAAAAGACACGAAAAGGTTTTAGCGCCAGCGGCGCAGCATATTCATATAGACTTTGCCGATAACATAGGCAGGTTTGGCCGATGAAAAGGGCGGGGCTGGCGGCGGTGGGAAGGCCGGGGCGGAGGCGGGCCTTGAGCGCGGCCCACAGGTGTTCAATCGGGTTGAGATCCGGCGAGTAGGGCGGCAGGAACATCAGTGCGCAGCCCGCAGCGGCCACCAGTTGCGCGGTGGTCGGCGACTGGTGGAACCGCGCGTTGTCCAGCACGAGCACGCTGCCGCGCGGCAGCACCGGCAACAGCACTTCGGCAAAATACGCGTCCACCACCTCCGTGGTGCAGGTGCCGTCAAAGGTCAGCGGCGCGACCAGCTTCGCGCCCTGGCTGGCGGCGATGACGCTGGTGCGCCCACGGCGTTTGCCCGGCACCTCCTGATCCAGCCGTTCATTTCTGGGGGCGCGACCGTGTTCGGTAAGCGTCACGCCGAGTAGTGAGTTTAGAAAAAACTGACTAAAATGGTGCGAGTCCCACCACCGGCACCACTTCTGTCTGTGTGTGCA
>JANYDP010000233.1 GCA_025363535.1 Verrucomicrobiota bacterium
CTTCGCCAGCCGCACCGATCGCACCTACCCCACCAACCCCTTCACCTTCTGGATCAATGATGATGCCGACGTCGGCAGTGACGACGCGGCGGGGGATAATGATCCGTCGCTGTACGCGCTGGATAGTTCCTATGCCAAACCGATCTGCGTGCGGGATCTGGAGGATTTTACGCGGTTACAGTTTAAGATAGACGGGTTGCCGTCGCAGTTCGTGAACAACCCCAATCTGGTCACCCAAATTTATCTGACCAATCTTTCCGGTGCGCCTTTGTTGCGGTTGTTTCCGGTGACCGGCGGGGAGACGGGACTGGGCTATTTGACAAACTACACCACGGCCAGTCTGCAACTGTTGCAAAATGCCTTTGGCGTGTTATCCAGCAGCACGACGTTGACCTTGCCGAATGGTTCGTGGGCTAATGCCGGTTTCAATGCGTTTATTCTGCCGCTGCTCTTTGAAGGTATCAGCACCGGCCGCTGTAGCATCACCTTCGGCCTCGCGAGCAACACCGGGCCAGCCTTGGTCACCAGCCGCCCATTCTATCTCGATTTGAAGAAAGTCACCGATCTCTACGAACACTGGACAGTGGGCGATAATACGACCAGTGACTGGACACAGATTCCGGCCCGAGCCACCCGCACGCCAGACAGTGCGGTCTTCAATGACCCCAAGACTGCGAGTGGCTTGGATTATATCCTCTTCGTCCACGGCTGGCGGATGCAGCCGTGGGAACGCAGGGCGTTTGCCAGCACCGCCTACAAAAGACTATGGCACTTGGGCTATAAAGGAAGATTTGGACTCTACTCGTGGCCGACGGATTACACCGGCACAGCCTTTTGGGATATGACGCTGGCAGTAAACCGGCAAAATTATGATCGCAGTGAAGAACGCGCGTGGTGGTCAAGCCTGGGCCTGTGGAATCTTTTGTTGGATTTGAATAAGCAGCCGACTTACCGCGTACGCGTGCTCGCGCACAGCATGGGGAATATCGTGACGAGTGAAGCCTTGCGTTTCGCGGCGGGAAAAGGTAACAAACCGGCCGTGTTGCACACCTACATTGCCAGCCAGGCAGCCAGCGTGGCCCACGCCTATGATGCCACCAACCCGGCGGTCATCAGCGGCACTACAGTCTATGGCTTCTATCCGCGTGGTACAAACTATCAGGCTTATTTCACTGGGATGAAAAATGCGGTGGCTACTGATCCATTAACTTTGGCAAAACGCACTTTTAATTTTCACAACTCGGTGGACTACGCGTTGAATGCAACATTTACCTGGCCATTTAACCAGTCCTCGAAACCGGATTTTGGCTGGGATTTTCAGATCAATGGCAGTGGAAAATCTATCTGGAAAAGATTATTGCCAATCTATCAAGCGGCCGTTCTTAACCCGCAGGTGAACGCCTACGAGATTTTCTCTCATGCCGCTCCGGCCAGCAGCCAAGCGTTAGGGGCAGCGGAGGATCCTACACACATTGTGCGCGGAGAAATCGGTGGTGCCTTTAATCTTCGCACTAATTTTAATTTTCAAGCTAACGATTATGAACACAGCGCCCAGTTCAACTCCATCAATGCGAATCGGCGTTTGTATTGGTGGCAAGTTCTGAGCACCTTTTCATTAACCAACAATCTTCCTGTCCCATGAAAACACGAATCATCGTCTATGGAGCCTTAATCATTGGCCTGGTCTGCCTATTCCTTTGGTGGCGGCAACCCTACATTGTTAGTTCCGGAATGCGCGAAAAAAACTTGCAGCGACTGATTGAACAGGTGGATTCCAATGCCATAGCCTCTGGAGCGCAAACTAACTTGGAACAAACACCGTGGGTACGACCATCGGGGGTGGACGACGAGGGTTGGAAATATCTGATGCTGACACGGAAGATGTTGTTGACAGAAAATTTGCCGGTTCAATTTCATGCGCACGCCATAGATCAAGACGGAAACGGTGTGCCAGATGCCCAACTAGAATTACGGCTTACGCGGGTAAACGAATTAAAAGTGTTGCGGGAATTTCCCCATATGCACATGGGTAGCGAACTGACGAACGAAGTCATCACCTTGGTTTCAGATGCGGCTGGGTGGTTTCATCTTGCCGGCAGAGTCGGAAAGCTAATGGTAGTGAACAACCTTTCTGTCAGTGGTTATGTTTGTGGACAAGCTGGCTACACCTACTTCGACTACGATGGGAAAGACCCAACTGCTGAATTCAAAAACCCCGCCAAAGGCTACACCTTCCACCTGTGGAAAAAAGGAATGACGGAGAAATTGGTAAAGGCAAATTGGTCGGTTGGCGTGGAGGCTTATGGCACGAACTGGTATTTCGTCAATCTGCTGACCGGCCCGGTTAAAGACGCTCGTGACGCAGACTTTTGCTTTTGGTTTGAGACCGTCAAGGACGTCAACGGCAATCCCGCGCGCAATTTTCGTTACGAAGTCTTGAACGGTGGATTACTAGAGTATTCAGGCTTCTATCCCTACCAGGCTCCTGAAACAGGATACACTCCAGCTTTGGATTGGTATTACGAACCTTTTGGACGTCACGCCAAGGAAGACCTTTCCGCGCTGATGAAAAAGGATTTCTACGTCAAACTCCGCAACGGAAAAATCTTCGGCGTCATAACCTGGCATTGGGCTGCGGAGAATAATGTAGGCATTTCCTGCTATTTTAATCCCACCGGCTCGCGGAACCTTGAACCCGATCCCGAGAAGTTAATCACCGACCCGGAGGAAATTCACCGCCTGGATGAACAAACCAGAGTTCCTTAAAATCCTCTACCTGCTGCGCGGGACGAACTACGCGGTGCATGTCTCGGCCAATCCCTACCAGGCCATTCTACCGAGCAGCCGGACCAACGGCTTCACCCCGGCCTACACCGCCAGATACACCGCGCAACTCTGGAACGGCACCAACGGCGTGTATCCTTTCCTCACGGACACCAACCAACTGCTCGGCGTGAACCTGCCGCTAATCCGCGAAGTCTATCCCAAGACCGCCACGCTCTATGTGCCGGACATGACGATTGCTGCGGATGTGGATAGAGACGGCGTGGTCAACTTCGCCAGCCGCACCGATCGCACCTACCCCACCAACCCTTTTACCTTCTGGATCAATGATGATGCCGATACGGGTAGTGATGACGCAGCGGTGGATTTGGAACCGAACGCAGGCAACCTCAACAGCCTGACCGCCGCAATTGCTAACCTGCGCGATCTGGAGGACTTCGCGCGGTTGCAACTCAAGGTGGAAGGACTCCCCGCCTACTTCGCCACGAATGGCAATTTATTAACCAAAGTCTATCTCACCAACCTGTCGGGGAATCCTTCGCTCCGGCTCTTCCGCGCGGTGGACAACACGGGCAGTCTGGCGTATTTGACCAACGTGACCACCGCCACCGCGCAAGTAGCCACCACCGCGCTCGGTGTGCTGACCAACGGCACGGCACTCACATTGCCCAGTGCGAACTGGTTCGCCACCACGTCCAACAGCCTGCTGCTGCCAATGGTTTTTGAAGGCATCACCACCGGGCGATGCGTCATCACCTTTGGCTTCGCCAGCAACACCGGGCCGGTCTTGGCCCTCAGCCGCCCTTTCTATCTCGACCTGAAACCCGTGACGCAACTCTACGAACACTGGACGGTGGGGGACAATACGAACACAGATTGGACGGCTATTCCGGCCATCCCCACGCGCACGGCGGACAGCCCAATCTTCAACGATCCTCAAAACACGAACGGCTTGGACTACATCCTGTTCGTCCACGGCTGGCGCATGGACCCGTGGGAACGGCGGGCATTTGCCAGCACCGGCTTCAAACGCTTGTGGCACCTGGGGTATCAAGGGCGTTACGGCCTGTTTAGCTGGCCGACTGATAACACCACTTTGACCTTTTGGGATTTAAGCGATAAGTCCAAAATTCAAAACTATGATCGGAGCGAGCAGCGGGCATGGAAATCAGCCAGTGGACTGAAATATCTGCTGCGGGAATTGAACAAAGAGCAAACTTATCGCGTGCGCGTGCTCGCGCACAGCATGGGAAATATCGTGACGAGTGAAGCCCTGCGGTTGTATGCCAGAGAAACCAACCTGCCTTTGATTCACACCTATATCGCGAGCCAGTCGGCCAGTGTTGCCTACGCTTACGACGCGGTAAATCCAGCCTTTGTCGCGCAGACGTTGCCTCCCTTTTATTACACGACACCAGAAGTGTTCGGGTCCTTTCCGAGAGGAACAACCAACCAACCATTCTTTACCGGAATGAAAAGCTCCGTTAAAAACGGGAACGTGGTGAACTTCCACAATGTCCAGGATTACGCTTTGAGTTCACCTGGGACATGGCAGTTAAATCAAAAAACCAAACCTGACATAGGGTGGTCTTCAATATTGGTTGGCACGAACACGCAACACACCTTCTGGCGCGGCGACACAAATTCCTTGAAGTTGAACAGCCTTGATCAGACGTATGAAATTTACGCGCACATCGCGCAAGCTCAAAGCAAGGCGCTGGGGTGTGCGGAGGAACCCACTCATCATATTCAAGGGGAGATTGGTGGAGCGATTAATTTGTTTAATTCACCATTTAACTACAAAGACAATAGCTACGAACACAGTGCAGAGTTTAATTCTATCAACATGAACCGCCGTTCCTATTGGTGGCAGGTGCTTTCTACGTTTTCATTAACCAACAACCTTCCTCAACCATGAAAAAATTGCTTACTCTATCTATTTTAGTCGTTTTGCTTTTGATAGGTTTGCTGATTTTTGACCGCCAGCAGCCAGCACCAAAGGAAAGGGCAAAACCAACATCCGATCATCTAAAAACAAATGCGGAAGTGACAACAGCTACTCAAGCTACAGCACTGCCGTCACCAGATAATACCAATGCTTTTATTCGGCCAGCATCCATAGGCGAAGAACAGTGGGGTCGGCTCATGCTAATTCGTCAACTTGCGTTGGCGCAAAATCAACCTGTGGAATTTTATGCCCGGGCCGTAGATCAAAATGAGCAACCAGTAGGAGGAGCAAGGCTGCGCATTACACTGTCGCGTATAGATGAAAAAATGTTCGAGACGACGAACTTCCTTTCTCGGAAGATGGGAGATGAAATCATTCACCTTTCACTGGAACTCACATCTGATATGAATGGTTGGATGCACTTGACGAACATCACTGGTAAGGCTTTATGGGTTGAAGATTTTGCAAAGGAAGGATACCTGTCGAAAAGTTACGAAGGTGGAGTATCCTATGAGCCTAGCGGCAAAAGAAATCCAATAAGCGACATTTTGATGACCAATGCTTGGAATCCAAACAAAGGCTACATTTTTCATTTGCAAAGGGAATAAGTGCGGCGCGCAATTTAACTCTATTAACATGAAACGGAGAACTTACTGGTGGCAAGTTCTAAGTACGTTTTCACTCACCAACAACCTTCCACAACCATGAAACGAATCTGTATTGTTTTAATTTTGGCAGCATTGGCGTTTTACATGTGGCTGATTCTTCGCCCCAAACCAGCTCTTAAGGAAAACGCTCACTCACTACTGCCGCCACCGGCAACAAATGTTGAAACAGCCCCGTTCCCGAACGTGCCAGCGGCGGTCGTTGACACCAATGTCTTTATTCGCCCCAATTCGATTGATGAAGATCACTGGAACCGGTTGATGCTGATCCGGCAACTTGCATTAAGTCAGAACCAACCAATAGAGTTTTACGCTCGAGTTTTAGATCAGGACGGAAAGCCAATTGCCGGGGCAAAGGTTTTCTTAAAGCTTACCCGAACAGATGAACGGATGTTTGAAACTACTAACTATTTTTCCCGGAAAATGGGTGACGAAGTATTGATTATCCCTGTTGAGTTGATGGCCGATTCCAACGGTTGGCTAGAATTGACTAAAACAAACGGTTATTTTCTAAACATTTGGGGGGTAAAAAAGGAAGGATATACGTCAAGCTATCCTGATGGAAATTTTGCGGGAGTACATTTTGAACCTGGAGGTGTTCGCACACCTACGCAAGATATTCAAATGACTAATGCTTGGAATCCAAAAAAAGGTTACATTCTTTATCTTCAAAAATATTGAACACAGCGCCGAGTTCAATTCGATTAACATGAATCGTCGTTCCTATTGGTGGCAGGTGCTTACCACGTTCTCACTGAACAACAACCTTCCCCAACCATGAAAAAGACATTTATCGCTTTAGTTTTGGCAATCCTCGCTTGTGTCAGCTGGCTGATTTTGCACCGGTCGCAATCGAGTCCTAAAGAAGTCAACCAACCGCTATTACTGCCACTAGCGACAAATGCCCCAACTTCGACTGCGCCGCCATTGACCATCATTAGCAGCAACGCTTTAGGGCGGCCCGGTTCCATTGACGAAGATCGGTGGAGACGGCTAATGCAAATTCGCCAGCTTGCGTTAGAGCAAAACCAACCTGTGGAGTTTTATGTGCGTGTCCTTGATCAGAGCGAAAGGCCGATAGGGGGAGCAAAGCTCACCTTAAAGCTTACCAGAACAGACGAAAATATGTTTACGACAACCAACTTTTTTCATCAAAAAATGGGCGACGAGGTTTTGACCATTCCGATTGAGATGACTTCAGATGAAACAGGTTGGATTCGAGTCAGTGGAACCAATGGTTATTTTTTGGATATGGTGAGGTTAACTAAGGAAGGATATTCGTCTAGTTATCCCGATGGCAATTTTGGTGGGATTCACTATGAGGCTAATGGTGAACGAACCACTTACGGGGGAGATATTCTGATGACGAACGCTTGGAATCCGAACGTCGGTTACACTTTCCATCTGGAGAAGAAATGAGGATCACATGCGCTTTCAAATTAAAACCACCAACCGGGAAACCTTCTTCAACCATGAAGAAGCTATTCGCATTCTCTATCTTGGCCGTATATGAACCCACGAGCCAACCAAGGCACGAAGAATGCCAAGAAAATAAACGCTGGTATGGCTTCCCAGCCGCCGTCCGTTGCACGCTGCGGATGACTATGGACGGCGATGGGATCAGCGATGGCGTGGAACTGAGCCATGCCGCGCAGGGTTACGATCCCTTGACCTGGGACAACGCCTACGCGGACGATGACCGCGACGGCCTGAGTGTGTTCGAGGAATTTCTGCTTGGCACCGATCCCACCGTGGCCGATGCCCCGCCCACCTATCCCTCCGCCGAAGCGAGCGACTATCTGCCGCTCACCCTGCGCATCGGTGCGGCGGGCAAGCTGCCGGACAGCTTGAATGCCAACTGCGCGCTCTGCCACAACGTGACCGTGCGCGTCGGCGCGGAAGCCCGCACCTGCCCGCGCAGCAGCCGGGATCGCGGTCCGGTGGAAGTAAACGAAATCCTCTACCTGCTGCGCGGGACGAACTACGCGGTGCATGTCTCGATATGACATGCAACCAAAGGCCCGACAGAATGTCGTCCCCGAGAAAGTCAAGCCCTGGAAGGAGCTTCACGTTACTTGCGCGCCCTGTCCTGATGAGAGGGGTTTGTGGCTTCCCAAGCCTGCCACAAATTTGTTCCCCACAAGAGACGTTCGCTTCGCGAATCGTGATCACTTATCATTCCGAACGCCTCAAGACACGGGCCACCCACATCCAGTCCTGTCCAGGTCAACCCCGCAAGATTCCGTTTGGCTCTTTCACCTGGAATCTCGCGGCGCAACCGAGTGAGAGACGCGACTTCAATCCAGCTATGTCACCACCCATGAAACCAGAATTTGCTTTTCCTGGCGAGCCGTCCGTTGCACGCTGTGGGTGACTTTTTGATGAAATGCTGGCCCATCATTTTCTTGTTTCTACTCGCGGTGTCCGCCCTGGCCAACGTGCTGCGAAAAAAGGACTTTTCCCAAAGCACCACGAACCGGTTTGGCTATGATGCCAGTTCCGGTTGACCGGCATGACCAATGGCACGGGGGATTGGACGCAGCCTCGGAGGCAAATCCTCCACACCACCTCAAACTCATCCTCACTTCCTGATATGCGTCAGCCTTGATCCCGGCACGTCGAAGCTTGCCAAGTCTCCGGCTTGAATCTAGCTTGCGCATCCTAATATGGAAAAAGTCGTCATCATCGGCACCGGCTGCGCAGGCTTGACCGCCGCGCTCTACACCGCACGCGCCAACCTCACCCCGCTCGTCCTCACCGGCAAACAGCCCGGCGGACTGCTCACCACCACCAGTATCGTCGAAAACTTCCCCGGCTTCCCCGAAGGCGTGGACGGCTACGAACTCGTCACCCGGATGCAGAAGCAGGCCGAGCGTTTCGGCGCGCGCGTGCAGTTCGCGATGCTCGACTCGGCGGACTTGAGCAAACGTCCCTTCACGCTGGTTGTTGACGGCGAGAAAGTGGAGACGCAGACGCTCATCATCGCCACCGGCGCAGGCCATCGGCATCTCGGCTTGGAGAGCGAACACAAACTGGAGAATAAAGGCGTCACCTACTGCGCCACCTGCGACGGCGCGTTGCCCATGTTCCGCAATCAACCTCTCGTTGTCGTGGGCGGCGGCGATTCCGCCTGCGAAGAAGCCCTGTATCTCACCCGCTTCGCCTCCGTCGTGTATCTCATCCACCGCCGCGATACCTTGCGCGCGTCCAAGATCATGAGCGACCGCGCGCTGGCGCATCCCAAGATCAAACCCATCTGGGATTCCGCCGTCACCGAAGTGCTCGATGTGAAGCAGGACAAAGTCACCGGTGTGCGCGTGAAGAATTTGAAGACCAACGCCGAGACCGTCGTGGATTGCGCGGGCGTGTTCGTGGCCATCGGGCATGTGCCGGCGACGGACGTGTTCAAGGGCGCGCTGGCCATGGACGATGCCGGTTATCTCATCCGCAAGGACGTCGCGAACACCGACATCCCCGGCGTGTTTGTCGCGGGCGATTGTTCCGACCGCGTTTATCGGCAGGCGATCACTGCGGCCGGCATGGGCTGCGCGGCGGCGATAGAAGCCGAGCGTTTTCTCGAAGCGATGAGCCAATAAACCGGCAGCCGTGCAGGCCGCGACTGGATTGGTTTGCGAGCGCTTTCACTCAAGCCCCTCGCAGAGACGGCGGAGGAGGAGGACGTGTTGCCGGCACCGGCCACCGCATCTTCATGTCAGGTCGGCGGGTGGGTTTCAATTTGAAATGCGGGCGGTTCTCGGTTCTAGTTAGTGTTAAATTGATGAATCATCTGCACGCCCAGCGAAAAACCATCCGCCTGCTGGCCGGTGCCTTGCTCGTGTTCGTGGGTGGCCAGACTTCGTCGCTGCGGGCGCAATCCAACAGTTTCTGGCAGGCGCAGAGCATCTACCAGATTTTCACCGACCGCTTCTTCGATGGCGACACGGCCAACAACAATGCCTCCGGCTCCTACAATGCCACCAGCGGCACGGGCGTCCACGGCGGGGACTTTCGGGGCATTGAACAGAAACTGGATTACATCAAGGCGCTGGGGGCGACGGCGATCTGGATTTCTCCCATCGTTAAAAACGGCAGCGGTGAATATCACGGCTACTCGGGCAGTGATTTTTATTCGGTGGACCCGCATTGGGGCACGCTCTCCAACTTGCAGGTCATGGTGAACGCCGCCCACGCCAAGGGTCTGCTCGTTATTCAGGACGTGGTGGTCAATCACGGCAGCACCCTTAACAACATCAATGGCAACACGGCGTTCACGACGAACGGCTACACATTGACCTACGCGAGTTCGTCCAAGAAATACGCCGCGCCGTTCAACACCAACGCCGCCAACCCTGCGCTCTCGAATCTTTTCCACAATTACGGCGCGATTCAGGATTACAACAACACGCAGCAGGTCGAGCTGGGCGAACTCAGCGGGCTGGACGATTTCCGCACGGAGACGGTTTATGTCCGCACCAACATGGCGGCGGTTTATGGCTATTGGATCACGAACGGGGGCTTCGACGGCTTCCGCGTGGACACGGTGAAACACTGCGAGATGGGTCTCTGGCAGGACTGGTGTCCGCGCATCCACAACGCGGCGGCGGCGAACGGCAAAACCAATTTCTTCATGTTCGGCGAAGTCTTCGATGGCTCGGAGTCGAAGGTCGGCAGTTACTCCGGGACGAACGGTGGCGGCGCGTTCAAGCTGGATTCGCTGCTGGATTACCCGCTGTTCTTTGCCGCGCAAAATGTGTTCGAGTGGGGCGGCAACACGAAACAGATTGAAGACCACTACAACAACCTGGCCGCCAACTACGATCCCAACACGCTGAACCAGCTCGTTACCTTCCTCGACAACCACGACACCACCCGTTTCCTGAATTCCGCCAACGCCAACGGTGACACCAACCGTCTCGCCGTGGCGCTGGAATTTCTCTACACCTCGCGCGGCATCCCGTGTCTGTATCAGGGCACCGAACAGGCGTTCAACGGCGGGGCGGACCCGAATAATCGTGAGGACATGTTTGCCGGACAGTTCAAGGACGCGGGCCAGGCGGGCGTGGACAGTTTCAACATGTCGCATCCGCTTTTCCAGCTCGTCGCGAAGCTGAACAACTTCCGCCGCCTTTATCCCGCGCTCGCCCTCGGCACGCATGTGAACCAGTGGAACAATCCGAACGGAGCCGGCCTCTTCGCCTACGCGCGCCGGTTGGGCACCCAGGAGGTCTTCGTCGTCTTCAACACCTCGAACGCCGTGCAAGTCCTCCCCAGCCGCAATCTGACCTACGCGCCCGGCACCAAACTGGTGAACCTGCTCGACACCAATGAACTCCTCACCGTGACCGCCGGTTCGCAGACGCCTTTGATTTCCGTGCCGGCCACGACCGCCAAAATCTTCATCGCACAAGCGCAACTCCTGCCGCTTGACCCCGTGATCGTCAGCAATTCGCCCGCGCATGGGGTTGCCAATGTGCCAACCGCAACCGCCATCACGCTGCGTTTCAGCAAGCCGATGGACACGAACAGCGCGCAGGCCGCCTTCAGTATCAGCCCCGCAGTCAGCGGAGCGTTGGCGTGGTCGGTGGCGCGTGACACCCTGACTTTCACCTCTGGTGGCGCGGGTTTGCCGGGGCTGACGGACATCTACGTGCGCGTGACCAACTCGGCGGTGGACGCGGTTTCGGGCAGCGTTTTGTTCGCGCCGTACGAACTGAAATTCAAAACCGCCACAACGAGCTTCGTTGATGTCGCGCCGCCCACCGTCTCGATCCAGACGCCCACGAACGGCGCGATGATTTCCGGCAGCCTGACGATTTCGGGAACGGCCACGGACAACATTGCGGTCGTGAAAGTCGAGGTGCGTTTCGATAGCGGCGCGTGGGCGACGGTCAGCGGCTCGAATGTGTGGATATTGAATCTGAACAGCTCGAACTTCCTGAACGGCCCGCATCTGATTTCCGCGCGGGCGACGGATCCGACGGGAAACATTTCCAGTACGAACAGCGTCAGCGTGCGGTTTTACAACGTGCCGGGAAATTATTTGCAGCGCCTCAGCGGTGGCAACCCGAGCAACGTGGTGGATTGCAGCGCGAACTCCTGGTTGAAGGACACGGCGTACAGCTTCGGCGCATTCGGCTATTCAGGCGGCACGACGGGGAACGTCGCGAGTGCGATCAGCGGCGTCTGCGCGGCGGCGCAATCGCTGTATCAGCGCGAACATTACAGCACCGTCACCAACGGGTTTTTCTACGAGTTCGATTGTCCGGCGGGGGTTTATGAAACCACGCTGCTCGAAGCCGAGACTTTTTGGACGGTGGCGGGCAGGCGTGTTTTTAATGTCTTCATCCAAGGCCAGCCGGTGTTGACGAACTTTGACATCTTCGCCGCCGCCGGCGGGCAGAATATTCCGTTGGCCCGCGTCTTCACCAACGCGGTCGCCAATTCGCAACTACAGATTTTGTTCGTGCCGATCACGGACAACGCGCGCGTCTCCGGCGTGCAGGTGCGGAAGATCGCGGACGTGTTCAGCGACACGGATGAGATTCCTGACTGGTGGCGGCTCGCGTATTTCGGCCACGCGTTGGGTTCCGCCGCCGATAATTCACGCGGCAGCGACGATGCGGACGGTGACGGGGTTTCCAATCTCACGGAGTTTCTGAACGGCAGCGATCCACTGAAGGCGGCTTCCTTTCCAACGGGGCCGGTCTTCGCCATCACGGATATTTCACTGGTGGGAAATGATGTGCAACTGAGTTTCACGGGCGCGGTCAACTGGATCTTTCAACTGCAACGGCGGGACACGTTGGACAGTTCCACGACCTGGGCGAATGTCGGCGCGGCGCAATCCGGCAGCGGCGGAGGTTTGACGTTTGCCGATTCCGGCGAGGCGACGAACTTCGCTCGGTTCTACCGGATTCAAGCGCGTTAAGTCGAGCGCTCCGAGCCGCGCAAATATTTCACCACCGCCTCGGTGCGCGAGTGGACGTGAAGTTTTTCATACACCGTCCGCACATAGCTGCGCACGGTGTCAATGCTGATGGTCATCCGGTCGGCGATTTCCTTGTAGGCATAGCCTTTGGCGAGCAGGTCGAGAAATTCCTTTTCGCCGGGCGTGAGTTTGGCCAGCGCCGAATCCTCCCCGCCGGGCCGGGAAAAAAACTGCACCACGCGCCGTGCAAGTTGCGGCGTCATCGGGGAACCACCGTCAGAAACATCCTGGATAGCTTCCAGCAGGCGTGCGGACGCGGTGCGTTTGAGCAGGTAACCGCTGGCACCGGCCTTGAGGGAATTGAAAAGGGAATCGCTGTCCTCATATACCGTGAGCATCAGCACATGCACCGAGGGCAGGGCGGCCTTCAACTGGCGAACGCATTCCACGCCGTTCATGCCGGGCAGGTTGATGTCCATCAACACGACGTCGGGAATTTTGGCGGGAATTTCCTTCAAGGCCGTCTCGGCATCGGGATAGTCACCGGTGAGCCGGAAATTGGGCGCGCGCCGGATCAACGCGGCCAGGCTGGTGCGAATCCCCTCGTCGTCGTCCACAATGGCAACTTTGATTTGCATGAGTTCAGTGACCGCGCCGGGGTGAATGCCACAAAGCCAGGCGGCGGTGCAACAGCATGAATGTGCGGCGGTTCATTCTCATCCTCAAGCCCGGACGTGAGGGCGGCCATTGGCGGAAAGATCCACCGTGAGCCGGACGCTCGTGCCGCTGCCGGCAACGCTGTGCAGTTCAAGCTTGCCGCCGATGGTTTCCGCGCGCTGCCGCATGTTGCCGAGACCGTTGCGTTTTTCCGGCACCGGCCGGTCCGCAGGCGAGTAGCCCTTGCCGTTGTCTTCGACCAGAATTTCTAAAGTGCGCCCGGCGGCTTTGGTCTGCACGCGCACCTCAGCGGCGGCGGCGTGTTTGAGCGCGTTGGTCAGGGCTTCCTTGACGATGAGGAAAATGTTGTGCCGCACTTCCGGTGGCAGGGCCAGTGCAGGCAGATCGTGCGGCAAATCGAGCCGACAGCGGGTGGCATTGCCCTCGAACAACTCGTTGGCAAAGTGGGCGATGTATTCGACCAGGCCCTGCAACGTGTCGCTCCCGGGGCGCACCGCCCAGACAATCTCCTCGAGCGAACGGACGGTCTGATCGGCCGCGTGCGCCAGCTTGGTCGCGTGGGCTTCCACCTCGCGGGGATTGTGTTTGTCCGCCAGCAGCAGGCCGCTCAAGAGTGAAATCTGCGTGAGGGACGAGCCCAGATCATCGTGCAAATCCTGGGCGATGCGCGCCCGCTCCCGTTCCAGTGCGCGCTCCTGCTCGGCCAGTTGCAGACGGCGTTGAAATTTTTTCTTTTCGACGATGCGCACCGTTGTCCCCACCCCGACCAGCAGGCCCACCGCGGCCAGCGTGAGAAACCACCAGGTTTGCCAGAACCGGATCACGATGAAGTCGTCGAACGAGGTGGCAATCGCCATGTCGCTGAAGATCCAGCCGTTGCCGCCATTGTCGTGGCGCAGACGGATCTGATCGAACGACGCGTTCGCCTTGAATTTGGTCACCAGGCCTTCGAGCTGATTCTTGTCCGTCGCCCCGCGCGCCAGGTTCGGACTCAACCACACGGTGACGAGATCATCCGCGCCGGGGACGTATTGAACTTTGAAGATGATGGTCCGTTCGGCGTTGTGGCGCGGCAATTCGTAGGGCATGAACTGGCCGAGGCGGGAAGGTTCGGGATGCGAGGACTTCAAGTTGAACTCGCCTGCGACCTTGTTCGAAGGGCCGAGTTCCGCAGTGTACCAGGCGGAATAGCCCCAGGCTTCCGGGGCGTTACCCACCGCCAACCGGGGTTCGCCATGCTCGAATAATTGCAACGCCGCGTCGTACGGCTCCGAGGCGGCGTCGGAAAGCGGATCAACGTGAAATTTGAAATAGAGCGCGTCGCTGGCGGAATCATCCCGCTTCACCGCACCACCCAAAATATCCACGCCATCGCCGGTGCTGTGCGTGAGCCGCGCCCCCACGTCGCTCCACAAAATCACCGCGTGCAGGCGCGCCGCAAAGACGAAGACCCCGGCGGCGAACAGCGGCAGAAATTTTGGCGGGCGCGCACGATGAATGACGGCGGGCGATCGGGTCATGGGCTGATTATGCGACAGGACGCGTGATTGCCAAATGAATTTGCGGAGGACTGCGGGCGGCGGGTAATTGAGGAGACATGCCGTGCTGTTCCGCGACGCATCCGTTGAATTACGGAAAAAACCAGCGGCCCCGCACAAACATGCGGGTGATTTTTTTTGATTTTGCAAACCGATCCTGCTACACCGGAAAACGTCAACCCGTAAAACCGCAACAACTCGAACAACATTATTATCATGAAAAAGTCTCTCTCCGTTTTTTCCACGCTTGCCGTCCTGGCGCTCGGCGGAATGTCGCTCACGGCGGCAACCTACTCCGATTCCGTCGGCGAAAACTTCACCGGCGCGGGCGGCGGCATTTTGGACATCACTTCGGTGGAAGTGAACACCACTGCCACCGATCTGATTTTCAAAATCAATCTCGCAGGTGACCCGGTTGGAACCGACTGGGGCAAGTACATGATCGGGATTGATTCGGTCGCGGGCGGTGACACCGCCGGCAACGGTTGGGGCCGGCCCATCAGCCTGGGCAGCGGCATGGATTATTGGTTTGGCTCCTGGGTGGACAGCGGGAATGCCGTTCAAGTCTTTGGTTATTCCGGCAGTTGGAGCCAAATCGGTGGAGCAGGAACTTTCGCTGGCGGGCCGGCGGTGCCGGGACTTGCAATCGGTAAGAACACCTCTTCCGTCACGATCACCGCGCCGCTCTCGTTGCTCGGTCTCGTGTCGGGTTCGCAAATCCCGTTCACCTTTGATGTTTACACCAGCGGCGGTGGCAACACCGACAGTGCCGTGGACGCACTTGGAAATCCGTCCCAGAGCATCGCCGACTGGGGCAATCCTTACAGCTCTGCCGGGCATGTGAACACGTTCACGGTTCCCGAACCTTCGGCCCTCGCGCTGGTCGGCTTGGGCAGTCTGGCCCTCGTCCGCCGCTCGTCGCGCCGGAAATAATTCATCGAATCATTTTCAAAAGCCGTTGCCTCCGGGCAACGGCTTTTTTCATTTAACCGCAAAGCTCACAGAGATCGCATAGACGGCGGTGGTAATGAAGAGGTGGTTCAAGGCGCGAGTGGCACTGATCACCGTTTGCATTTGCTCCGCTCTTTGCGCTCTGTGCTTGAATTCAGCGCCCGAGTTCGGGACTGGGGAAGGATTCGGTTTTCCCTTTGCGCCCAGGTTGGCCGACCAGTGACTTTGCGGCCTGCGCGGACTTTGCGCGAGACTTTCCTAGGGCAGAACTTTCACGCGATAATACCGCTGTGCATTCGTGGCCGTGGCATCAAGAAACGTCGCCGTGGGTGCGAGGCCGGTCACGACGCCGCTCACGGGCGCGAAGTTCGTCAGCAGATTTGCGGTGGCTTGAACCTGGTAGGTGCGGCCGGAAACACTCGACCACGTCAGCACATTGGCAGCGGTGAAACTGAGGATCCGCAACGAGGAATTCGCATCGAGCGGATTCGTCCCCGCGATGGCTTCATCGCCGTTGCTCATCCCGTCGCCGTCGCTGTCGGCGTTGGGATCGAGCAGGATCGCTCCCGTGCTGATGCCGCCGAACGCACCTTCGATGCCCGCGTTGTTCAAGGCACTGACTCGGGCGTAAAGCGTCTGACCATAATTGCCGCTGCCGATCCGCGATGTGCTCGCGACGATGCCATTGAAAACATTCGAGCCGCCCGGCGTCGTGCCGATGAGAACGTGATAGCCGGAGACGCCGCCGTCCGGATCACTCACCGCCGCCCAACTGAACGTAACGTTCGTGCCGACGGCATAGGCGTAAGGTGTCGTGGGCGTGGTTGGAACCGGCGGTGGCGTCACGTCGTACAGTTTCAGATACTGCGCCTCAAAAGGATCGGTGCCCCACGCGGCATCGGCGGCGGGAACTTTCTTCAACAGGACGAACAGCCCGTTGTTGAGCAGGTTGGTGCCGGTTGTGTTCCCGGGAATGAGAAAAACATTTCTCCGGTTTGAATCAATCGCGGTGTAAGCCGAAATGTTCTTCACGTTGTAAACCCGGTTGGATTTGATGCCGAAAAGGTTTGCGCCGTTCTGCGTGATGTTGACGTTGAAATTTCCCTGCTGGTTGTTGTTGCGATCCAAGTTGGCAAACGCGAATACGACATCGTTGAAATTTGGCGAGCCATTCGCCGTCTCGTATTTTGCGACGGAGAAGATGCTGGACTGCGGGCCGCTGCCGCCGGTTTGATCGAGGTAATAGCGGTTGGAACTGCGCAGCGCGGCGCTGAATTGCCGCGCCTGGTTGATGCCGGCATAGACCGGCCAAAGCTGATCAAGGCCGTAGTTGCGGTTGGCCGGCGTGCAAATCGGCTGGAGCGAATTGTAGTTCATGAACTGCGGAATCGTCTTGCCGAAATTGAGCTGGTAGCTATTGAAACCAAACGTCGTCGAGATGCCCAACTCCTGCCCGTAAAAAATCATCGGCGCGCCGTCGATCGTCGAGCACGCACTGTAACGGATGAGCGCTTGAAAGGGATCGGCATAATTCTGCTCGTCATGCGAGGTGTCGTTGAGCAGCACGAGGCTCTGGCCGTAAGCCGTACGCCGCGCGTCGAAGAGGCCGCGATAATCGCTGGCGGTGGCGGCGGATTGCAGGGGGAAGACAATGTTCTCGTTGAGGATGTCGAAGTGCCGGTTCGAGCGGTACGTCACCGCGCCGCCGTCGAGCGATTCGGTCATGAACACAAAATCCCATTTGCGACTGCGAACTTTGTTGATGATGTATTCCCAGCATTGCGGCGGCAAACCCTGGCCGAAGTCCGCGCGCAATCCGTCAATGCCCTTGTAAGTCTGATTCGCCGGCGTGCCCTGCGGACAACCGGTCTTGTCGAGCCAGTAAAGAATGTTATCGGCGAAATAGCGCCAGACGTTCTGCGTGATGGCATCGAAGTGGCCGTTGCCGCTGCCCGTGCCGCTTTCGCTGCCGATGGTGGTATCGAACCAGTCGGCTTCGTTGACCTGATTGCCGGACTGCGAGGAGTTGCCGACGAGCGCGGCGTAGCGACCAAAATAAATGTCCGCGACATCGGCCCACTTGCCGAAGTCGTAGCGGTCCGGCGCCTGCGCCACATTCGCCGAACTGGAGGCGCGCTGATCGTATTCACTGGAGCGAGAGTAGAACCGCGCTTCCGAACTGCTGATTTGATCCGTGGGCAGTGCGTTGGTCTTGAAATAATAAACGCCGCTCGCGTCCAGTTCGGCGTCCCACGCGGAATGATTGAAGGGTTCGTCGAGCATCACGTTGACGCCGGCGGCATCGGCGGCGGTGACGAAGTTGGTGAACTCCTGCATTGCCCCGGCGCGCGTGTTCGCCTTGCCCAGCAGCGGATTGATCTGGAAATAATTTTTCACCGAATACGGACTGCCGACGGCGTAGGGCTGGCCGGTATTGGGATCAGTCAGCCGGTTTTGAATCCCAATCGGATGAATCGGCTGGAACCACAGCCAGTTCACGCCGAGGTTCTGGACGTAATTCAAATTGAAACGGTTCGTCACCGCGTCGTACGGCCGTGAGCCGGGGCCGTTGTAAAGATCGGCGAATGTGCTGCGGTCATTTTGCGCGGTGCCTTGCGCGCCAATGTTCATCGCGTTTAATTCATAAATGCGAATGTCCCGCGCCTTCTTGGGTGCCGCCACCACACAATGATCGCGGCGGCCATTGCTGGAGTACCAAAACCAGTTGGTGTTGCCCACGACCTGCCTCGGCCGACATCGGGCTCATCGTCCGCAGCTTTTTCAGCTCTGCCTTGGCCTTTTCCTTGG
>JANYDP010000260.1 GCA_025363535.1 Verrucomicrobiota bacterium
GTCCGACTTTGATGGGGAATTTCCCGCCATTCCTCTGTATGGATGGGAAGGAGTAGGCGTAGATGATTCCTGAATCGTTCGATTCCGGATCGGTGGCGACAGCATCTATTTCCGCCAGTTCCTCGTCTGCCGAAATGTTCCTGAACTGCCCGCCGCCAAGGTTTTCGAAGACGCGCTGGCTCTCGGCAAGCTTTAGGATGTAGAACCCGAAGATATTGCTCATCTTCTCCACCTTGTCGGACTCCGCCTTCTTGATACGAATTTCCAATTGTTCGGGCGTGTAAGTTTTTGCAAGCAATGGCTTGTAAATCTCGCGGATGAGGAACGGTTCGTCCCCCTTGGTGCGAGCTATCTCAGCTATCTGCGGAAGCAGTTCGTAGCGGGTAGCGTTGTAAACGTAGGAACGTGTCCGTTCAAATGGAATACTCATGGCCCTATCGTTGAGTCCTTGGCCCATTTTACGCCGCCGGCACCGCCGCCGCCTTCTTCACCATGATTGCCTCGACAATTTTCTTCGCCAGCTCCGGCTTTTCCATCAGCGCCTTTTTCGCGGCGTCCTTGCCCTGGCCGATCAACTCGCCGTCGAATTGCAGCCACGCGCCCTTTTTGTCCACCGCGCCGCACTCGATGCCCACGTCGAGAATGCTGCCTTCCTTGTCAATGCCGTGGTTGTAGATGATGTCGAACTCCGCTTCGCAAAACGGCGGCGCGACCTTGTTCTTCACGATCTTCACTTTGACGTGGTTGCCGATGGCGTTGCCCGCCGCGTCCTTAAGCGTCTCCTTGCGGCGGATGTCAATGCGCACGCTCGCGTAAAACTTCAGCGCCTTGCCGCCGGGCGTCGTCTCGGGACTGCCGAACATCACGCCGACCTTCTCGCGCAACTGGTTCGTGAACACGCAAGTCGTCTTGGACTTGGAAAGAATCGCGGTGAGCTTGCGCAACGCCTGGCTCATCAACCGCGCCTGCATGCCCATCGTGGCCATGCCCATTTCGCCTTCGAGTTCTGCTTTCGGCACCAGCGCGGCGACGGAATCAATCACGATCACGTCGAGCGCATTCGAGCGGGCGAGCGTTTCACAGATCGTCAGCGCCTCTTCACCGCTGTCCGGCTGGGAGACGAGCAAGTCGTCGAGGTTCACGCCGAGTTTCTTGGCGTAAGCGGGATCAAGCGCGTGCTCCGCATCAATGAACGCGGCAAGTCCGCCGGCTTTCTGCGCGTTGGCGATGACGTGCAGCATCAACGTGGTCTTGCCGGAGGATTCCGGTCCGTAAATTTCAATGACGCGTCCGCGCGGCACGCCACCAACGCCGAGCGCAAGATCAATCGCGAGCGCGCCGGTGGGAATCACGTCAATCTTCTTGAGCGAACGGGCGTCGCCGAGGCGCATGATGCTGCCGTCGCCGTAGGCTTTGTGGATGGTGGAGATGGCGGCTTCGAGGTCGCGTTCGCGGGCGGCGGACAGTTTGGCGTCGTCGGTGTTTTTGGTTTCGACGACGACGGCTTTTTCAGATTTTTCAGTTTTGGGTGGCATAATGTTTTGTAAATTAAATTCTCCGTTTTGGAATCGGGCGGCAGAATAATCAGCCTTCGGGGATTCGTCAACGCGGACTCGGAAAAAATATCCGCGCGAAAATCCTGCGCCGCTATTGCACCAACCCGGCTCCGGAATTTTCAGCGCCGGGATTCAGGCGAGTGTGGGCGAAGATGCCGGGGGCGTTGGCGGGCGTGGTTGCCGGGCCGTTGTCAGCCGTGGCGGGAAGGGCCTCCAGCACTTTCCGCAGATAAGCCCGACCGACCGGGTTGGTGGGAAAATAGTCGTGGGTGACGCCAAAGGATTTGGGAATGACCACGACGTTCGGACCGAGGCCGTTGTGATAATGAGCCTGGATTTGGAGGTTCTTCACTCCGGCGAGCGAATGTTCATCGGCCTCGATCAAGATGGTGTGCATCCGTTCGGGCGGGATGGCGGCATAAAATTTTTTGCTGCCCGCGCCGCCCCAGATTTCCTCGGCAAACCGGCCATAGGGCCGTTCCGCCGTGCTGGGCTGGGAAGTCAGTGAGACGAGGAACACCACGAGCGGGTTGCGCAAACTGCGCGCCAAAAACGAGCCGCCGGCCGTCGGCACCAGTTGCACCAGGGAGACACCGGCGAACAGGGCGGGGTCATCGGCCTGGATCACGGCCGTCCGGAACACGATGGCGGAATAGGAAAACGTCACGATGGTCAGACCGCCGGGGAAATTATTTTTGGCTTTGAGTCGTTTCAGTTCGTCCACCAGTCTGGTCGCGAGGGTTTGGACGTGCTCGTGGTAGTTGTAGGAGTAAAGGAACACGTCGTATGTCCCGCGCCATTCCTGGACGATGTCCATCATCTCCGTGGGATCGTCCGTGGCTCCGTGCAGCAGCAGCAGCGCGGGTTTGTGGTCGTCGTCCGCCGGGCGGGATAAATGCACGAGGCGATCTTTCCGCTCCATGACCGCCTTGAGAACGCCGGGCTGGCCGTCCTTCAGCAGCGATTGATTCGCCGGCACCACCGCGCAGCCGCCGAGCAGCCCGCCGACCAGACCGAGCGCCGCCAGGGCGGGAAGTTGCCGCCAGGGTTTGAGAAAAAATTTCATCGGGCCGACCACGAAAAACGGAAGTGTCGCGCGAAGGCTGCGCAGGGAAATGCAGCCAGGAGGTTTTCCACCTTCGCCCTTTTCGCGCGACAATTTCAAAATCAGAAGAACACTACCAGGCTGGCAGTGAATCCGGTCGGGGTGACTTTCCGTGTGATGGTATCCTGCGCTCCTGCCGAAATCGTCACGCGCGAAGAGTCATAACCCACTTCCAATCCGAACCCGACGCGTTTTTGTTTGAAAAATTCCACGCCGACCGCGCCGTACGCGCCGACTGTTCCCGACTTGATGAAATCGCCGCCGGTGATGGGATACTTGACGCCCGCGCGGAGATAGGGGGAAACATTCTTGTGGCGGAACAAATTGTATTGCAGGAAGCCGCCGACGGGAATGATGTAGTTGATGTCCCTGGCGTTAAACGCGCCGTTTCTTTCAACCCCGACGATCGAGGTCGGCCCCGCCGACAGGCCTACGCCCAGACCGTTGCCGAATTCCACCCGGGGATTTAACGAAAGGCCGATGGGCACCACGTAGTCGCGCTGGATGGTGAAGCCGTTGTCCACGAGGCTGGCTTTTAACGCCCGGTTCACGTCATACGCGCCGTTCACGTAGGTCAACCCCACGTCGAAGTGAAACTTGGTGCCGGCATCATAAGTCTCCGCCGCGCGGGAAGTGGTTTGACTGTTCAGGCCGATGATGGTCGCCAAGGTGCAGACGGTCAGGCGCAGGTTTTTCATTTTGTTTTTAGGGTTGTCGGTTGCGGTGGTTTTGCCCGAGCGCTCCGACCCATGCCTCCTCCAGCCCGGTCAGGCTGATTGAACTGCTCATGCGGATCGCTCAAGCGGGGATTCATGGGCGCGACTCTTGCAAGTTTGTATCGGGCTGTCAATTCGTTTGACACTTTTCCCCGCGCTCTGATAGAAGTCGTTCGATCAATTCGAGGCCACATAAACAAAACGAAATGGAAGCAACAACTATGGAACAAATTTTCAGACTTCGATGGGCGGCAATGCTCGGCTTGATCCTGTTACTGGCCGCCGCGCGGGCGCAGGTGAGTCTGGCGGCGGAAGAAACCCTGAACAATGGTTCGATCGTCGAATTGCAGAAGTTGGGTCTGGGCGATGGCGTCCTCCTCGAAAAAATCAAAACCTCCAAGTGCGATTTCGACACCAGCCTCGGCGGCTTGAAGCAGTTGAAGGAAGCCGGCATTTCCTCGGCGGTGATCCAGGCCATGCTCGCGACCAAAGGCTCCACCCCGCGCGCCGCCGCGCCGACGGCCTCGGGCGATGTCAATGATCCCGCCGCACCGCACACCGCCGGCGTCTGGATTCATGAAATGGTCGGCGGCAAAGGCAAGATGACCCTGTTGAAATCCGAGGTGCCAGCGGAAATTTCGCACGGCGGTTTCATCGGGCCGTGGGGCATCGGCAAGGTGGCGCAGACCGCGCGCCTGACTGGCACCGAATCCGAGACCCAGTTGTCCCAGCGCAAACCGGAGTTCTACATTTATTTCAAGAACGGTGCGATGGAATTCGCCGGCGCGCACGGCCCGCAGGAAATCGCCCTGGCCCAGTTCACCGTCCTGGCCAAAGACGCGAAGAACAACGCCAACCAGCGGGCGGTGGACGTGGCCAGCCACGGCGCGTACGGCGGCACCTCGGGCATTGATCGCAAAGTCACGCGGCCCTTCGATGCCACGATGATCGCCGAGGAAATCTATAAGATCGTGCCCAAGGACGATCTGGCCGACGGGGAATACGGCTTCTGTCCGGGCATCATCGGCGGCCAGCACCGGTTCTTCACCTTTGGGATCAAGGGCAAGTAAGAGCGGCGGCGAGTTTGGTTTTGAAATTTGCGATCAGGCAACACTGGTCGAAAACTTTTTTCCATCCCGCTTGCACAAAATCTGGATGACGTGCCGGCCGGAATAAAGACACGGCGGCACGCCACCGCCGGGCATGATCCACTGGCCGGCCATATAGAAATTCTCCAGACCGGGCAGTGATTTTGGCAGGAGTGTGCGCAACGCTTTCGGTGTCGGCACCCAGCCCATGAACGCACCCTTGTGATTCAACGTGTAGCGCCAGGTTGTGTACGGCGTGGCGATGTCGGTCAATTCCACCTTGGCGGTAAGGCCCGGATAATGCGCTTCGAGCCGCTCCAAAGTTTCGGCGCAAACACGTTTTTTCTCGGCTTCATACGCGGGGCGGTCCTGCAAAAGTTTCTCCCAAAAATCCCAGTCGGAATGTAAGAGTGCCTGCACGA
Organism: Verrucomicrobiota bacterium; assembly: GCA_025363535.1. Lineage (GTDB taxonomy): Bacteria > Verrucomicrobiota > Verrucomicrobiia > Limisphaerales > CAIQOK01 > CAIQOK01. The sequence goes on from JANYDP010000260.1 coordinate 4,888, forward strand.
TGGTTTTGCCCGGCGGAGAAAAGCCTTTGTTGCCGTAGTTGAAGATGCGAACGGGAAATCCGGTGATGGTCACGTTGCCGATGGTCATCGGCTTTTTCAGCAGGAGAAAATTCAACGGCGTGATGCCGGGATATTCCTGGCCCACGCCAAAACTCAAGGTGACGATGGGCACGAGGTGCTGCCAGTTCTGGTAGCAGTCCTTCAGTTTCTTGCTGGTGTAACGGTCACCCAGCAGTTTGAACAGCGTGCTGAACCCGTCGCCCGCCGCCACGACCACGTCGGCGCGCTGTTCCGTGCCATCCACGAGCCGCACGCCGACGGCACGATTATTCTCGACGATGATTTCCTGCACCGTGGAATTGTAGGTCACTTCGCCGCCGAGTTTTTTATAACGATCCTCCATGCTCTCGACGAAATCCTTGCAACTGCCTTCGAGCAAACCCATCTGGCGATTCGCCAGCAGTGACATGATGAGCAGCACGAACCACACGGGCACTTCCGGCAGAAACAGATTCACCAGGATGCGGCGCAGACCTTCGTTCTTGATACCGGCGACAAATTTTTCCATCGGCTCGTTGAACGGCCCGCCGAAATACGGCAGCACGCGGCGCAGCGACCAGAATTGTTTTGCCAGACTGGTGATGCCCATCAATTCCGGCGGCGTCTCCAGGTTGGAAAAAATGTCCGTGCGTTGAAAGGCTTTGATTCCGCTGATGAAACGGTCAATGAACCGCGCATCTTCCGGTGCGAGCGCCTTCAAATCGCGCGCCAGCTTTTCCAGATCGCCGGTAAAATCCACGCTCTGACCCGTGATCTCGTCGGCAAAGTGAACGAACGTTTCCAAGTCTGGAAAGTGGCGGTTGTGAAAAATGCCCAGCTCGCGGTAAATCTCGTGACACGCGAGACCGGGACGATGCCCCATCAGATAATGAATCCCGCCGTCAATGAGATAGCCGCTGTGTTTCCAAGCCTTCGCCACGCCGCCCGGCTCGCTGTGGTGCTCCACGATGCGGGTGCGGTAGCCATTCATCTGCCCGTAACTGCCGGTGGCCAGTCCCGCGATGCCCGCCCCGATGATGATGATAGATTTTTCAGCCATGTCCGGGTGATGCAAATGACGTGATCCAATTAAAGGGCCGATGAGCCGCGCGCTCTCGAAATAGGAACCCAAATCTTTGGGTGGTTCATGGATCGGTAGTCGTTCAAGATTTCTCGCGCGCCAGCAAACAGGGTGACGCTTGCTTCTGCAAGTGGATTGTTGTAAAAACGCGGCTCGATTTATACGCCATGATCGCACTCAACGGCCACAACCTCACCCTCGCCGAAGTCTGGCACGTCGCCTCACTCGAATCGGCGTGCGAACTCGCGCCGACCGCGCTCCCGCTCATCCGTCGCAGTCGTGAACTCGTCGAATCCCTCGCCGCCCAGCCGCGCGCCATTTACGGCATCAACACCGGCTTCGGTCCGTTGAGCGGTTTCCGCGTCAGCGACGCCGATCTCGCGCAGCATCAGCTCAACCTGCTGCATCACCTCACCGTCGGTCAGGGCACGCTTTTTTCGGAAGCCGAAACCCGCGCCATCATGCTCACCCGCGCCAATGCGCTGGCGCGCGGCTACTCGGGCATCCGCCCGGAATTGATTGAGCTGCTGCTGGCGGCGTTGAACAAAGGTGTGTTGCCGGAAATTCCCAGCGAAGGTTCCGTCGGGGCCAGCGGCGATCTCGTGCCGCTGGCACACATGGCGGGGTTGCTCGTCGGCCTCGGCCATGCGCGACTTAATGGTGAACGTCTCCCCGCGACTGAGGCTTTGAAGTGCGTCGGCCTCGCGCCCATGACGCTGCAATGCAAGGAAGGTCTCGCGCTGGTCAACGGCACGTCCGTGATGACCGGTCTCGCCGCGCTCGCCACGCACGAAGGCGAAGTGCTGCTGCACTGGATGGAATTGTTGACGGCCTGTTTGTTTCAAGTGCTCGACGGCGAACCGGAAGTGCTCTGCCAGCAAATTCACATGGCGCGCGGCTTTCGCGGGCAATCACTGGTGGC
>JANYDP010000453.1 GCA_025363535.1 Verrucomicrobiota bacterium
GTTGTGGCTTCCAAAATGACGCACCCGAAATTTTGGGATTTGCAGTTGCCGTCAGGCTTCCAAGGGCGGGCGACCAGTTACACGTTCGTCCCGCGAAACTCGAGAGAAGGGGAATCCGCCATGCCGACGGAATTGTCAATCGTGGTCGCCTCGGACCGGCGGGAGTTGGATGAAATGCTCACGGCGCTGGCGTTGGTATTGCTCGGATGCGGCGGTTTGCTGCTGGTCGTAACTGCGTTTACCGTGCCACGGGTTTTGAAATCTGGACTCGCGCCACTGGACCAACTGGCCGAACAAACGACACGCATCAACGCCGATTCGCTTTCCAATCGCTTTCCGGTGGACGTGCTGCCCGGAGAATTGAAACCCATCGGCGAACGGTTGAATGATTTGCTGTCCCGGTTGCAACAATCCTTTGAACGCGAACGCCAATTTAGCGCCGACCTGGCGCATGAACTGCGCACGCCCATCGCGGAATTGCGCAGCCTGGCTGACGTTGCATTAAAATGGCCGGAAAGCCGCGCCGCTCAAATGGACCGGGACACGCTGGCTGTTGCCATCCAGATGGAGGGAATTGTGACGCGGCTTTTGGAATTGGTGCGGAGCGAGCGAGGTCAGTTGACCGTTTCCCGTGAGAGCATTTCGCTCGGACCGTTTGTGGAAAATATCTGGCAGACATTTGTCACGAGAGCAGATGAAAAACAAATAAATGTCGTCCGAAACATTTCCCAAGACATCAAAATTGAATCTGACGCCGTATTGCTCCGGTCAATTCTCATCAACCTTTTTGACAACGCTGTTGAATACATATCAAATGGTGGAATGATTCAAATCAACGCCTTCGCCAATGGAAAGCAATTCACGGTGGAGGTCGTCAATACCGCTGAAAATCTTGAAACACAAGATGTGCCGAAATTGTTCGACCGATTCTGGCGCAAAGATTTTGCGCGCACGGGAAGCAAGCACAGCGGGCTAGGGTTGTCGCTGGCGCGGACATTTGCCCAGGCTAGTGGGTGTAATTTGGTCGCTCGGCTTGACGACGGTTCTCGATTGACCGTTAAAATTTCAGGTGAGATATAATCGCTTTGAACGGGGATTGCGCACGAACCAACTCCGCGATTTTCAGCGCACCATAGCGCTCGAAGGCTTCGGCAGACATTGTCTCAGGAACCGGCATGACGGAAAAATCAGCGATGTTCCAAAAAAGCGAGGCGGTTTTCAGGGTCTGGAGTTGAACAACCTATCGAATGAGCACGACCAAGGGGCGATTCATGCAGTTTGGAGAGCCAGAAAAATTAAAGGCACTTTGCTCGTTTTTTGAAGTTTTATTTACTTGCACTTTACTTGCACTTCTTTGTAAGTCGTTGATTATGAATGGAGCGGGTGAAGGGAATCGAACCCTCGTTTCCATTCCGCACGCTGAATCTGCTAAAAACCTAGCATTTCCAACATATCAGAACATTGTTGACACCCGCACACGTTAGCAGTATCGTTAGCAGCAATATGGCATCCGTTCACCGTCGCCCTGCTTCCCAATACTGGCACGCCGCCTTTCGCGGCACGGACGGCAGGTTATCCCTTGTATCCACGAAATGTAAAGACCGCTCAAAGGCACTCGCCGCCGCGATGGAATTCGAGCGCGCGGCCAAGCTCGCGGGCGCGGGCAACCTTGTAGAAGCACAGGCGCGCAAAATCGTCGCCGACATCATGGAGCGCGCGGGCGGGGAAGAAACGCTCCGCTCGCCTACCGTGAAGGATTATTTCGCGCAATGGATTGTCACCAAGCAGGCGCGCAATTCCGAAGGCACGGCGGAGCGTTACGGCGTGGCCGTGGACGATTTCATCAAACTGCTTGGCACTCGCGCCGCCAAGCCGCTCACAAGCCTTGCCCCGGCGGACGTGGAGCGTTTCTTGAATCATCGCACGGCAAAGGGGCTTGCGCCCAAAACGGTGATCTTGGACGTGAAAATCATCCGCACGGCTTTGAACCACGCGCGGCGGCAAGGCATCATCCCGACGAATCCGGCGGAAGCCGTCGAGTTGCCAAAGGCGCGGGGCGTTGAACGTGGCACATTCACGCCGGGGGAAGTGAAAATCCTTGTGGACACCGCAACGGGCGAATGGAAAACCCTAATTTACGTCGCCTACTACATCGGCGCACGGCTTGGCGATTGTTGCCGCATTGCTTGGCCGGACGTGGATTTGAGCGATGGCACGCTTGCTTACACGCAATCCAAGACGGGGGAAAAAGTCACCGTGCCGCTTCACAAGGAATTGCTCGCGCACTTTGAAAAACTCGCTGGCACGGACAAGCCGGAAATTTTCATCATGCCGCGCATGGCGACTTTGCAATCCGGCGGACGGCACGGACTTTCCGAACAATTCAAGAGCATCATGCGGAAAGCTGGGATTGATTCGGGCAAGGTGCAGGGCGGCGGCGTGCGGAAACTTTCCCGCCGCACGTTTCATGCGTTGCGGCACTCATTCACAAGCGCGCTGGCGAACAAAGGCGTTACGCGGGAATTGCGGATGAAACTCACCGGCCACAAGACGGAAGCCGAGCATCAAAAATACACGCACCACGAACTTGCAACACTCCGCGACGCCGTGGAGAAAATTCCGGCGCTTCACTGAATTCAGTTTGCCGCTGGCGCGGATGAAATTTCAGTTCGCGCTTTGCGTCCGCGCCGCGCTCAAAAATCACGGGCGCGCAACCATTCACGGTTTTCTCTTGGCGAATGTCATTGGCCGCGCGCGTTCCGCCGACGCTCATGCTGGCGGGGGCGGCTAACGCCGCCCCGACGCCAGCACCGGCACGCCATCACGGGTTGTCGAAAGTCCCGCTCGGCGTGCCTTTCGCTACATCGCGCGCGAATTCACGCCCTGCCACGCTCGAATGTCGCCATTGCAATCCACGCGGCCATGACGTTCAACGGTTTCAGTGCGCGATGTCGGCGGAAAAGCAAATTCGCCGCTGCGCGGCTCGCGTGGAATTGGTTTGCGAGATAGCCCCCCGTTTAACGGGGCGAAAATTCAAACCTCGATTCAGCCGGTATTCGTTCCGTGTGAGCGGCCAGGTTTCGCTTGCTGCTACGCGACGGCGCGAAACAGTCCGCACACACTTTGCCGACGAATTGTGTCTGACACTTTGCCCGCAGACTCCGCGCCGGACTGCTTGCGCGCCCGTTCACCCTCGCGCCGCAGTCCTGGCACTACGTTCCGCCGTCAAAGAGTCCGATCAATGGCTTCGCGCTGACGCGACTCGCCCGACGAATTGAATTTGCGCAGTTCAACTTTGGCTCTGCGGACGGCTGGCATGACGGATGCGAACCCTTTGGCCGCACAAGAGCCATTATCTTCAAAGCCGCCCCATTGCCGTATCCCGCTGGCGCGTGAACCCTCGGCAATGAGTCCCCGCCGTCTCCCCGCGCGGCACGCGACCGACGGCCCGGTTCATTGAAGATAACAGCGTCTTGTGCAATCCACCGGCTGCGGCGTTGTCACGCGGCTTG
>JANYDP010000310.1 GCA_025363535.1 Verrucomicrobiota bacterium
TCGGGATTTTCTTTCAGCAAAAATTGAACCCGCCCGCTGAGCGCGGACAAAACTTCCAGGCCGCCGTTCGTCCGGCTGGTGAATTGGAAGTGCGCGCCGAGATCTTCCAACATCGCGCGGCTGCGGCCCCAGGTGCCGCCCCACTCGCTAACGAACGTTTTCCCGTTTAACAACCCCAGATAATCCTGATACGCCAGCACGCAGAGATGATTTTCGCCGGAGGCCGCGAGCCAGATTTTAATTTTGTCCGGATGCAGCTTTGAATCGTAGGCGTAGTTGCTGTCGAGAAACGCGAGGCGTTTCACATCATCGGGAATTTTTTCCACCGCGTTCAAATAGCCGAACATCAAACTCCCGCCGCCGCTGTGACTGGTGAGAACGACTTCCAGTTTTCGCCCGGCAAAAATCCCGCGCACGCCCTCCAGGATACGGACGATGGATTGGTCGTCATGGGTCTTGCGCCAGGCGGGCCAGCTTTTTGTCCCCGCCTCCAGATACGCCACCACGAGGGTGCGATTCGTCAACGCTGCCCGCAGAAACCGAGTCTGGGCACCGATGTGCTGGATGTCAAAATGCCAGTCGTCTCCGGGCTGCAAATTTTTGCCGATGGTTTGTTCGATGGTGTTGCCGTTCGGCAGCGCGAAGAAGACGAGCATCACCGGCTTGTCCGGCGAGAAAGATTCCTGCGCGGGTGCGTTGATGACAATTCGCAGGTCGTCCGGCAATTCAATCTCTCGAACCATTTCACCAAAGTGCGGACTGGCCGTAAATTTTTCCGGCCACGGCAGAGCAATCTTCACGCTGGCGGCGGGCGCAATCAGATTCGTCGGATAACGCGCATTGGTGATCACCCCCTCGTCGCTGATCAAGCCGCAGAGCTGCGGATCGGCGAGTACTTCCGCGACGGTCGTGGTTTCACCGTTCACGATCATTTCACTTTGGACCAAGCGAATGCACTGGCTGTAATCCACCCACGACGACGCGTGGCCGAGGTAAAGCGGTTGAATGGCCACGCCGTTTGTTTGATGCCAGCCGTAGATCGCCACCTTGTTCGGCGCTCCGGCCAGGCGCGCAGAAATCACCACGTCCTTCTGGTGTCCGGCCACCAGCGCGCCGAGCGGATGCGCTTGCAAAAACACGACGCGCTGCATCCGCACCATTTCGCTATGTTGGACAAACACTGGAACGGTCGTCATCGCCGCGCTGGGCGGAATCGGGGCGGGTGCCAGTTTCACTGCGGCGGCCGCGTAGATCGCGTCCACCATTTTGCGCGTCGGCAAAACGCAGCCCAACTGATCGGCAAGACGTTGCGCCGTGTTCGGTGAAATCGGCATGAGCAAATAATCCTCGCCCGAGCCGACGGCGAGATAATCGGGCGCGACGAAAAAGGTCGCCACATTGGTTCGGATGCCCACGATGTTCGTCACCGTGACCGGACAAAACTTGCGGAGGAACGCCGGCACGTTGCCAGACGCGACCTGCGAAAAGATTTCCCGTTCGCGTTCAACGAGACCGAGCGCGGAGATGTTTTCGGCGAAGACTTTGCCGCCCGGCGCGTTTGGGTCGCGCGCGGGAAGCTGGCGCGTTTGCGAAAAGGCGTTGCCGGCCAGACAAATCAAAGCGACTTGCAGCAGCGCCTTCACCTCTCAAACCTCTTTGCGCGGAAACAGCGGCGCGGGTTCGCCAATGGCATGGCCGGCGGAAAGTTTGCCCCACGCGGCGAGTTCAAATTTCTCCGGCGAGCCGGGCAGTCCGAGCTGCGCGTAAATTTTCGCCGAGGTGCCGGGCAGAAATGGATTCAACAACACCGCCAGCACGCGGCAGGTTTCCACCAGATTGTAGAGCACCTCGTCGAGACGCGCGGACTGGGCCGGGTCTTTGGCGAGGTTGAAGGGTTTGTTTTGTTCGACGTACAGATTGGCCCGCGTGACCAGTTGCCAGATGCTGAGGAGCGCGCCTTGCAGTTGGTTTTGTTCAAGCAACCGGGCGGTGTCAGCGATCACCTTTTGCGCGTCAGCGGCGAGTTCGCTCGAAGGCGTCGGCACAATGCCGTTGCGATAGCGCTTGAGCATCGAGAGCGAGCGGTTGACGAGATTGCCGAGGCCGTTGCCGAGTTCCGCCTGATAACGCGAGCGGAAGCCGGCGTCGGTCCAGTTGCCATCGGGGCCGAGATCCAGTTCGCGCAGGACGTAAAAGCGGAAGGCGTCCAGCCCCCATTCGTTGATGACCGCAATGGGATCAACAATGTTGCCGGTGCTCTTGGCGATTTTCGATCCGTCTTTCTGCCACCAACCGTGCGCTAGAATCTGTTTGGGCAACGGCAGGCCCATCGCCTTGAGCATGATCGGCCAATAGACGGCGTGGAATTTCACGATGTCCTTGCCAATGACGTGAAGGTCGGCGGGCCACAATGCGATTTCCGATTTCCGATTTCCGATTTCCGATTCAGCCAGCACCGTCTGGTCACCGTGCGCGGCGGGAATGCTGATGTAGTTCACCAGCGCATCAAACCAGACATAGGTGACATAGCCGGGATCGAACGGCAGCGGGATGCCCCAGTTCAAACGCGCGGCCGGCCGGCTGATGCATAAATCTTCCAGCGTGGTGTTTTTAAGGAAGCCCAGCACTTCGTTGCGCCGGTAGTCGGGCTGCACGAACGTCGGATTCGCTTCGAGATAATCAATCAGCCATTGCTGGTGGTCTTTGAGTTTGAAGTAGTAGTTGTCCTCCTTCAGCTCGACCACTTCGCCGTAGCTCGGATCAAACGTGCCATCGGGCCGGCGGTCTTTGTCGGTCAGAAATGTTTCCTCTTTCGCCGAATAAAACCCGGTGTACGTGGCCTTGTAAAAATGACCGGCGGCGTGCAACTGCGTCAAGATCGCCTGCACAAATTCCTTGTGGCGCGGCTCGGTGGTGCGGACAAAATCGTCGTTGGTCAGTTCGAGTTTTTTCGTGAACGCCAGCCAGTCCACCGCCAGTTGGTCGCAATACACCTGCGGCGGCTTGCCCTCCGCAGTGGCGGCCTGCTGCACTTTCTGGCCGTGCTCGTCGAGGCCGGTGAGAAAAAAAACCTCCTGCCCCAGGCTGCGTCGTGAACGCGCGATCACATCGGCGACAACTTCTTCGTACGCATGGCCGAGATGCGGCTGGCCGTTGACGTAATTGATCGCGGTCGTGACATAAAAACGCTTGCTCATGTGGCGCGCAGTTTGGCGGACGGACGCCGGATTGGCAACTGCGCTCGCAAACGGCGACCAGGAAAGGCTACGGATTGATGACGCCCAGAATGTTCTGGCGGGGGATGGGACCGTAGTAGCGGCTGTCGAAACTGTTGTCACGGTTGTCGCCCATGACGAAAAATTTCCCCTCGCCGCATGAAATCATTTCCTCGTCCGCCTTCACGCAGGTGTGGGTCGGCGTGCCGGCCGCGAGATACGGCTCCGACAATTTGGCACCATTGACGTACACGCCGCCGTTCTTTTTGAAAAACACCGACTCGCCCGACGTGGCAATGATCCGCTTCACCGCGAAACCGCCGTCGGTCGGGTCTTTGATGACCACGATGTCGCCATGCTGCGGTGGCCGCAGCAAGAGCACCCACCGCTTGAGGTAATACTGGTCGTCGTTGTGCAGGGTCGGCACCATGCTCACGCCATCCACCCGGACGGCCTGTAGGATGTAATGGCTGATGACGAAATAACCCGCCACCGAGAAAATGGTGAGGACGATCAGTTGGAAAATCTGCTGCGCGACGGGAATGGTCCGGGCAACGGCCTGGGCGGAAGTTCCACTTTGCGGAATCGTTTTTGAATTCATACGGTAGATAACACCGGTTAACCAAATTGTTTGCGGAACTGCTGACGTCTGACCAGAAGATAACCCGCGCAGAACCCGCACGGCAATTTGAGAAAGTACCCAGCCGGGTCAGGACAATTACGTACTTCCCCAGATCAGAGGCCGGGAAATTACGGGCTGGGGAAAGGTAGAATCAGGAGCATTCCCAATGAATCAAGCCGCCGGATCGCCCCGGGGAATTACTGGGCTGATGAAGGATCGGAGGGAACCGGTCCCGGCTCCGGCAACACTTTCAAAATGGCCGCGCGCAGGTTTTCCAGCAGGAACGGCTTGCCGATCAGGCAATCCACCCCTGGCAGCGCATTGCCGGAAGATTGCAGCATCTCGGCGTACGCCGTGATCATGATGACCGGCTGGTGCGGCAGGCGCGCCTTGATTTGAGCGGCCAGTTCGTCCCCCTTCATCGCGGGCATCGCAAAATCCGTGATGACCAGATCGAACTTTTCCGTCTCCAGAATCGTCAGGGCCTCTTTGGCGTTGTTGGTGGTTTTGACGGAATGTCCGTCAAAGGTAAGCATCATCTTCACCGCTTCGCAGACGAACGGCTCGTCGTCCACAACCAGAATACGCTTTATTGATATGCCCAGCTTCGCCATTTTATTGAACGGCGATGTTAAGACGCAGCCTCCCAAAAGCCAGACATTATTTTAACGTTTTGCTGGCAAAGAGGCGCACTTCAGCTCTCGGTCACCCGGCCACAACCCAGACTTGACGCCACGCACAACTCTGCAACTCTGGCGCGCACAAACCATGAAACTGAAAACATTTTTCTGCGCCGTCGTTCTGGCCACGTTTGCCTTCACCCTTTCTGCCCGCGCCCAAGAGCCGCTCCGGCTCAACGTCGTCCATGTGGACAGCGAGGAAACCGCCGGGGAGGACGGCAAAGGCGCCAACGCCGTGGACGGCGACCCGAACACCCACTGGCACACGCAATGGCAGGATGCGACTCCCGAACATCCTCATGAGATCATCATCAAGTTGAGCCGCCCCGCCCGCCTCGCGGGTTTCACCTACCTGCCCCGCCAGGATGAACAGGACAACGGCTCCATCAAGGACTACGAATTTTACGTCAGCGACGACGCCAAAGACTTTGGCCAGCCGGTGAAAAAGGGATCCTTCGAGAACAGCAAGGACAAAAAGACCGTGACCTTCGAGCCGACGTCCGGCCAGTTTATCAAGCTCAAGGCGCTGTCTGAAGTCAACGGCGAGGCGTGGACCTCGGCGGCGGAAATCGGCGTCCTCGAAGCCACGGGAACCAATGCCGCTGCACCCCAAATCCGCCGCAACTTTTTCATCAGCGCGCTGGATCTCAGCCAGATTGAACAGGGCTGGGGCGAGCCGCACGCAAACCAGTCCGTCGAAGGCAAACCGCTCACCATCGGCGGACAAGTTTTCACCAACGGCATCGGCACCCACGCGGTCAGCCGTTTCGTGCTGGTGGTGGACGGCCATGCAGAACAGTTCACGGCCTTGGTGGGCGTGGACGATGAGGTGCCCGCCGGCAAAGGCAGCGTGGTCTTCAAGGTTCTCGGCGACGGCGACCACACGTTGTGGGAAAGCCCGGAGTTGCATCAAGGCGACGCGGCCAAACCCGTGGCTGTGAATCTCGCCGGCGTGAAGCAGTTGACCCTGCTGGTCGAAGGCGGCGACGACATCATGTTCGATCACGCCGACTGGGCGGATGGAAAAATCGCCATGACCAAGGGCCGGCCCAAGGTGCTTTCCGCCATCAAGGAAGACGCCCTGATTCTCACGCCGAAACCTTCGCCCAAGCCGCGCATCAACAGCGCGAAAGTTTTCGGCGTGCGGCCCGGCGCGCCGTTCCTGTTCACTGTCGCCGCCACGGGCGAACGTCCGGTGAAATTCACAGCCACCAAATTGCCAAACGGCCTGCACCTTGATCCGCAGTCGGGCCGCCTCACCGGCATGTTGGCGGAGAAAGGCGAGCACCTCGTCGCGCTGCACGCAAAAAATTCCCTCGGCGAAGCGACGCAGCAGTTCAAAATTATCTGCGGCAGCGTGATCGGCCTCACACCCGCGCTCGGCTGGAACAGTTGGAATTGTTTCGCCTCCGCCGTCACCGCCGAGAAAGTGAAGTCCGCCGCCGACGTGATGGTGACGAACGGTCTCATCAATCACGGCTGGACGTATGTGAACATTGACGACTTCTGGGAAGTGCATCGCGACTCCAAAGACCCGACCTTGCGAGGCCCGCGCCGCCGGGACAGCGGACACATCAATCCCAACCCGCGTTTCCCCGACATGAAAGCGCTCGCGGATTACGTGCATGAAAAAGGCTTGAAAATCGGACTCTATTCTTCGCCCGGCCCGTGGACCTGCGGCGGTTGCGTGGGCAGCTTCGATCACGAACAGCTCGACGCAGAATCCTACGCGCACTGGGGTTTTGATTATCTCAAGTACGACTGGTGTTCCTACAACCCCGAGATGGAAAAACTGCGCGGCGATGCCACCAACTATCCCGTCGCCGCGAAAAGCTGGGGCGGTGATACGCTCAAAGATGTCGCCCAACTACAGAAGCCCTACGCCGTCATGCGCGCCGCGTTGGATCAGCAGCAGCGCGACATCCTTTACAGCTTCTGCCAGTACGGCATGGGCAATTCCTGGGAATGGGTGGCGGCGGTCGGCGGCAATTCCGGTCGCACCACCGGCGACATCACCGACACCTGGAGCAGCATGGCCGGCATCGGCTTCAATCAAAACGGCCACGAAAAATTCGCCGGCCCCGGACACTTCAACGACCCCGACATGCTGGTGCTCGGCAAAGTCGGTTGGGGGCCAGCCCTCCATTCCACGCGCCTCACACCGAACGAGCAATACACGCATTTCAGCCTGTGGTGCCTGCTGGCCTCGCCGCTGCTCATCGGCTGCGACATGACGCAACTCGACGATTTCACGCTGAGCCTGCTGACCAACGATGAAGTCCTCGAAGTGGATCAAGACCCGCTCGGTCGCCAGGCCGGACGCGTTGCCAAAAATGAGGCGCTCGAAGTCTGGTCCAAGGACATGGAAGACGGCTCGAAGGCCGTGGGACTTTTCAATCGCGGTTACACCGAAGCGCCGGTCACTGTGACGTGGAGCGATCTCGGCATCACCGGCAAACAAAAAGTCCGCGACCTCTGGCGGCAAAAGGATCTGGGAAATTTCAGCGGCTCTTTCACCGCGCCCGTCGCGCGTCACGGCGTCTTGCTGCTGCGCCTCTGGCCGGCAAAATAACGGCGCTTCCTCCGTCCTGAAGAAAGCGGTAGCGGGCTACCGCGTTCAAGACGCGCGCGCTTCCAACGCTCTTGAACCTCGCGAAGCAGTCTTGGACTGCTCCAGCCCTCTGGAGTTTTGGAGCTGGGTGCGAAAATGGATTCAGCGAATTCTCATTCCTCACCATCCAGTTCTAATAATTATTTCTTCACTGGACTGAGCCGGAACAGTTGTGCGCCGTGGATGGCCACGGGTGATGCAAAACTGCCCGTGAATTCTCCCAGCTCTTTCTGCGCCCACAAATCCCGGACACGCACCGCGCCTTGAAATCCGAGTTCGGATAAATTGACTGCGACCGATTCTCCCTTCGCCGTCTGCCGTGGATCGGCCGTGAACACCAGAAACTGAACCGTCCCGCCTTCCACCGCCGTGGCACCGCCGGCGTCCAGCCCGCCGCGCGCCTGGAAGCGCGTAGTCCCCGCCGGCACGCGGTACTCGATCACCGATTCCGCGTGCGTGCCGATGCCGTTGGCAAACGTTTTGCCCGCCACGATCAGAGCCTTGCCACTGACACTTTTGCCAACCGCGGTTTTTCCCCAGCCGCTGGTCGCGCCCGTCCATTTCAAACTTGTCAGCAAGGTTTCACCGTTTGCCCCAATGAAGCGTGGCTCCAGCCAGTCCGCATGATCCCAGCCATTCCCATCGCCGCCGTCAGTCACCACGAGAAAAAGTTTTTCTGCGCCAGTGATGTCCACGTCAATCTCCA
>JANYDP010000319.1 GCA_025363535.1 Verrucomicrobiota bacterium
ATGGCGGTGGTGATGGTGAACAGCACGAAACCCATCTTGGAAAAATGTCCGGCTGTGAACGCCAGCGCACTGTAAGCCCGCGCGCCGTAGCCGAAGCGCTTTTCAAAATACTCATACGCGCTCATCCCGACGGCGTGGCGGAAAAAGGCGATGAGGGTGGTGCCGACCACGAGCAGCACGCCCACCGCCATGAAGCCGGGCACGAGCTGATTCCAGTTCTCCTTGTAGGCCGCGCCGGGATACGCGATGAACGTGATGCTGCTGATGATGGTGGCAAAAATGGAAAGCCCCATCGCCCAATGCGGAATGGAGCGGCGCGCGACGAAGTAGGCTTCGGTCGTGGTCTGCCGCCGCGCGAACTTCAAGCCGATGAGCGCCACGCCCACGAAGTAAAGCGCGATGACCAGCAAGTCCAGCCAGCGAAGGGAGTTCATGCGCTTATTGTTTTTCGGCAGACGCAGGCGCGCGGGCTTCGGTCCGCTTCGACGTTCCTTGCTCTGAGGCGTTGGCAGGTGCGGACGCGTTTGACTGCTCGTTTGTTGAAGCGGCATGAACGCCGCGTTCCTCAGCCAAAACGCCATTCACGAAATGCCCGGAGAATTTCAACGTGCCGTCTTCATTCCAATGGCGCACCAGTCCGTCGGCCACCAGTCCAAAAAAGCTGCGGGGCAGATCGCGCGCCTCGGGTTTCGTGTTCCAGGTGGATTCAATTCGTTTGGTGCCGTTGGGCCAGTAATGCGTCCAGACGCTCGTGTGATTTTGCAAATCATGATTCCAACTCCACACCTTGGCACCCGTCGGCGACCAGAAAATCTCCGGGCCGGACTTGCGGCCGGCAACGTAGGCAACTTCATGCTGCCGGTGGCCGTTTTCGTAAAAGGTGGTTTGCGTGCCTTCCAAAAGGTAGCGGCCGTTCGGGCAAATCCGCGCGCTCCACATGATCCGCAGCCCGCCGCGAGGAAAGTTTTCGCTGAACTTGCGCATCTCGCCGCCGTCGGTTTCGGGAGCCAGATCGCCCGCGTCGGAAAAAATCCACGCCTCGTTCAACTCGTAGTGCAGGCAGGGCTGCGTGACGGTCGTGAGAATGTGGATGACACCGTTCGCACCCTGACGTGCGGTGACGTAACCGAGCGTGGGATGATTCGTGCGCTGATGGCCGGGGAGTTGTACTGGCAACGGCTTGATATGCCACGTCGCGCCCTGGTTGGTCGAGAGCGCGACGAAACAACTGTCGCCGAATTGCCAGTCCTTCGGCGCGGGCCGGTCGGCTTTGTGCAGATAGGATTCGCCGACATAAAGCAGATTGCCCGACGCGAGTCGGCTGAGCGACGGACGTTGCGCGGTGCCGAGTGGCGGAAACGCGGAGGGAAAACTTTCACTCCAACTCGCGCCGAAATTCGTCGAGATGTTTTGGGGCAACCACCCGTTGGTCGAGGCGTTTTTTCCGCCGATGGAAAGCAACTTGCCCTGGTCATTCAGCGGAACAATCACGGAATGTCGCGCGCCCGTGCGCCCGCCCATGTCATGCCAGTGAACGCCATCGTCCGCGCTGCGCCAGAGAAAACTCGAAGCCTCCACGCCGTCCATCGCGAAATAGATCGCGCCGTTCATTGCACGAAACGCGCTGGTGATTGGCTGTGCCGTGTAATTTTCCGCCGGGTGATCCAACTGCGGCAACGACAAAGTCCAGGTCGCGCCGTTGTTGGTGGAGGTGGCCTGTTTGAACGGAACCGAGTCGGACAGCCCGCGTCCGCCACCGAAAAAACGGATCGTGCCGTGGTCGTTCCAGAGCAGTCCAGACTGGTCGTTGTAATTTTCAAATTTGAAAAACAGTTCCGGCAGATCCCAGTCCTCCGCGCCGTAACGCAGTCGCGCCTGGATGAATGAAGTCGAGGGATCCGCCTCCGCCTTGCCTGGCGGCGTGCTGAAATAAACTGCGAGCGCATCGCCGTTCGGCAGGATTTCAAAACCCGGCGAGTGGTTGTGCGTGAAGACATTGGCGTCCAGCCCGGTCAGCGCCGCATCCAGATTGGTCGCGTTCTCCGGCGGCACCGGCAGGGCGAAGCGCACGGTGAAATAAGGGGTTTTAGAATCCGGGCCGAGTAGTGCGGGCGCGGTGCCTTGTTTCACGACGGATTGGTTGAACGGCAGCTCGGACAAACCCGACGCTTCGATGGTGAGGGCGAGCTGATTCGTGGACGTGTTAACTGTGTGGTTGGTTCCCAGCGCAAAGCCAGCGGCGCGTACGCGGAGGGTTTGCGTCTCGGCTCGCGTAGGCGTAGTCAGGAACAGCGCCAGTAAACTGGCGAGGACGGTGAAGGCGCGGGGCGCAGATGATTTATTGATAAGCATTTTCCACTGTTCGGCTGTCGGAAGAGAGTAAGCCATTGGGAGCGAAAGAGTCATCTCAAAAGCGCCAAACGTTTTGCGCATAATGCCAGTGTGGTGCGGGAGTGCCGGCGTTGGTTTTGGCTGGCGGATAATTTCCCAAAGGGTCTTGTCCTCGTGCGGGTGGCCAGGGGGAAAGTCTGGAGGGAGTCCGGCTGACGGCTTGCTTGGAATCCGCCAGCCGGCGAGGGGGCTAAAAGATTTCCGCCTTGAGTCCGGCTTCCTGGCGCACGGTCTGGGCGATGAGCGACAGTGTTTTCAACGGCAGATGACCGCATTGCCGCTGCCAGGTCGGGCGGGCGGCGGAATAAATCTGCACGAGCGAAATCTGCGCGCCCTCGTTCCTCAATTCTTTGAGGCGCTGGGCGTATTGTTGAATCTCGGCGGCGGCGGGCGGTTCGTTGTCAATGGTCGGGAACAGACTTTGAATGACCACCGGGCGCTGCCGCGCCACCAGCAGCAGGTTCGCCAAGACTTTTTCAAAGGCGATGTCCCGGGGCCGCGCCAGCTTGTTGAAATAGCCGGGGGTGCCGGCATCCAGCTTGATCCAGATCTCGTCGGACTGGGTGAATTGTGCAAGCCCGCGCTGCACTGGCGGCAGATCCAAGCCGGCGGCATTGGTCAGCAGGACCATTTTGAAAAACGGAAATTCACTCACCGCCCGGACATGGACGACGGCCTCTACAACCTCGGCGAACTGCGGTGCGAGCGTGGGTTCGCCGTCACCGCTCAAGGCCACATGTTGCAACCGGAGCAACTCTGCTGGGACGGCTTGGTAACAGGGGCGTTCGCGAAGCCGGCCTTGCAGGACGCGGGTGAGGGTCGCCTGCAATTCCGCAGTCAACACCTGCACATCCAGTTTCGTTTTGACGGTCGGCGGGGAGCGGTCCACCTCGCAATACAGGCAGTCAAAGTTGCAGAATTTGTCGGGATTCAGATTGACGCCCACGGACAAGCCGTGCGCGCGGGCCGACACCACCGTATAGACGAAACGCTGGTCATGAAAATCGCGTGGATGACTGAACGCCGACTGGCGTGCCGGGGCGCGTTTTAATTTTTCCGGCGATGCGCTGGCCGTGACTGGATGATGCAGGGACGTTTCCACAAGGTTGCCCTAAGCTAGGCCGGTCGAATGAAAGTAGCTTCACACCCTTTGCCCAAATGCGGACATTTATTGGCGGGGGCTGTACCGGCAATTTCCTGATTTTGTTTGAATTCAAAAACCGCTCACCTATTTTGGCGGCTGAATAAATTAAACAGCCGCACCAATCGCCACCAAATTTTATGACCACTCAAAATCCCTTCCCGCTCATCGGTTCGCTTCCCAAAATCGGCATCCGCCCCACGATTGATGGACGCCGCAAAGGTGTCCGCGAATCCCTCGAAGGCCAAGTCATGATGATGGCGAAGAACGCCGCGAAATTTCTCTCGGCCAACCTGCGCTATCCGAACGGCCAACCGGTCGAGTGCGTCATCGCCGATTCGTGCATCGGCGGCGTGGCGGAATCCGCTGCGTGCGCAGAGAAGTTTGCGCGCGAAGGCGTCGGAGTTTCGCTCACGGTTACGCCGTGCTGGTGTTATGGCAGCGAGACGATGGACATGGACCCGCTGATGCCCAAGGCCGTCTGGGGTTTCAACGGCACCGAACGGCCCGGCGCGGTTTATCTCGCTGCCGTGCTGGCCGGGCACAACATGAAAGGTCTGCCTGCGTTCGGCATTTACGGCCGCGACGTCCAGAACGCCGGTGACTCCACCATTCCCGCCGACGTGCAGGAAAAGCTGTTGCGTTTCGCCCGCGCCGGTCTGGCGGTGGCGATCATGCGCGGCAAAAGTTATTTGTCCATCGGCGGCGTTTCGATGGGCATCGCCGGTTCCATCGTCGAGCAATCCTTCTTTGAAAGCTTCCTCGGGATGCGCGTCGAGTGCGTGGACATGACCGAGATTCTCCGCCGCGTGGAGGAGAAGATTTACGACGAACAGGAATTCACCCGCGCCTACGCTTGGACGCGCAAGCACTGCATCGAAGGCAAGGATTGGAATCCACCCAAGCTCCGCCGCGACGCCAAGCTCAAGGACAAGGAATGGGAAATGGTCGTCAAGATGACGATGATCGCGCGCGACTTGATGGTCGGCAATCCCCGGCTCGCCCAGCTCGGTTTCGGCGAGGAAGCGCTCGGACACAACGCCATCGCGGGTGGTTTTCAGGGCCAGCGGCATTGGACGGATCATCTGCCGAACGGCGATTTCATGGAGGCCATGCTCACGTCGTCCTTCGACTGGAACGGCATTCGTCCGCCGATGATGTTCGCGACGGAGAACGACTGCCTCAACGGCGCGTGCATGTTGTTCAGCTATCTGCTCACGAACACCGCACAGATTTTCGCCGACGTGCGGACGTATTGGAGTCCCGAATCCGTGAAGCGCGCGACGGGCGTGAAGCTCACCGGCAAAGCCGCCGGCGGCCTGCTGCACCTGATCAATTCCGGTGCGGCCACGCTCGATGGTTCCGGCCAGCAATCGCGCAACGGCAAACCGGCGATGAAACCTTTCTGGGAAATCTCCGAAGCCGAAGCCGCGAAATGTCTCAAGGCCACATCCTGGCCGCCGGCGATTTACGAGTACTTCCGCGGCGGCGGCTTCTCGTCGTGCTATCTCTCGAAGGGTGGGATGCCGATGACGATGTCGCGCATCAGCCTGGTGAAAGGTCTCGGACCCGCGCTGCAAATTGCCGAAGGCTGGTCGGTGGATCTGCCGGCGAAGGTTCACCAGGCGCTCGACGAGCGCACGAACCCGAGCTGGCCGACGACGTGGTTTGCGCCGAACGTGACGGGGTCGGGCGCGTTCCGCGATGTCTATACCGTGATGAACAACTGGAGCGCGAACCACGGTTCGATCAGCTACGGACATGTGGGCGCGGATTTGATTTCGCTCGCCTCGATGCTGCGGATTCCCGTGGCGATGCACAACGTGGCGGAGGAAAAAATCTTCCGTCCGAGTTCGTGGAATCTGTTCGGCGCGCTGGAACCGCAAGCCGCTGATTACCGTGCGTGCGCGAACTTCGGGCCGGCCTACGGTTGAAAAGCTTATGGGAAAAATCCGTCGCGCGGGTTACATCTTGGAATGGTTTATCGGCGATCATCAACCTCGCCACATTCATGTCTATGACAGCAAGCGCCGGTTGTTAGGGCGGCTGGATTTGAACCGGATGACGGGCGTTGAAGGTTGGACACCGGATCGAAAGTTGATTAAGCTCGTTCAGGAATTGTTAAGCGAAGGCCGTCTATGAAAACATCTGTGCAACTCAAGAAGCCCTACGGCAAAGCCGCTTTCTCGCGAGTGCGCCACGCCCGCTATCTCGGCTGGGAAAATGCCTTCGATGTCGAGTTTGAGGATGGCCTCTGTTTTCTGGAACCGCACGCCACCATCCGCAAGGCCAACAAGATTGCCGCCAAAGCCACGCCCGTCAGCGTCGAAGTGGATGACGATCTCGGGAGCCATTTCAAAGTCACCTACGACAACGGTCAGATCGCCGAAGTCTCCTGGGCTTTCATCCGTGAACTGCCGCCCAAGCAATAGTGGCAGGGGAAAAAATCTTCCGGCCGAGTTCGTGGAATCTGTTCGGCGCGCTGGAACCGCAATCCGCCGACTACCGCGCGTGCAAGAACTTTGGGCCGATTTATGGGTGAAACGGCACTACGCCTGTTGAACTTGCCGCTTGAGGCTTCAACGCAATCGAAGATAATAGCGACGTGAAAGTTTACACAGCAGAAATCAAACACGGCGATTGTTTGGATGTCTTGGCCGGTTATGCTGACAATACATTTGATTTGATTGTCACTTCGCCACCGTATGCCGATAAGCGCAAGAATACTTATGGCGGAGTCGCACCAGACAAATACGTGGAATGGTTTATCCCACGCAGCAAACAGTTTTTGCGCGTCCTCAAACCAACCGGCACTTTCATCCTGAACATCAAAGAAAAAGCGGAGAATGGAGAACGACACACGTTTGTCCTTGAATTGATTTTGGCACTCCGCAAACAAGGTTGGCTTTGGACGGAAGAATTTATTTGGCACAAAAAAAATTGTTATCCCGGCAAATGGCCGAACCGTTTTCGTGATGCGTGGGAACGCTGTTTGCAGTTTAACAAAACTCGCCATTTCAAAATGAATCAGAAAGCTGCCGCATAATATGAGTTACGAGCGCAAAATGCTTGAGCAGTTTGCAATGCCAACGCAGATAGAAGTTGAGCAAGCATTACTTCGGGCGCTTCTTAAACACGGCGGAGTGATAAAAGAGTTTGGTTCCGGGCAAGAAATTGTAGATGAGATTGCCAATGAGTTCGGGTTAAATAAAAGCCAGCGTTCTGCCTTCTTGGAAACAATCTATCGCAAGGAAAATCGGGTTAAAAAATCACTTCTCTGGCATCGCTTGTTATTTCGCGCGGCAGATGCGCTCGCCAGAAATAATTTGGTTACATGCCCGACCCAAACTTTTCAGCTTACCAAGAAACGAGAATGGTTGCTGACTGAGAAGGGCTTTGATGATTCGCTTAAGCTATGTAAAATACCGAACGCACGAAAAGAATTTTTACCAACGAAATCTTTTGAAGTTCAAAAGATCGTCAAAAAGCTTAACGAGTCTCGCAGAACCGAAGATTACGACCCGTTCGACAAAGATAAAAAGACCGTAAAAACAACCAGGGAATCCACTTTAAGAACCCGAGGTTTTCGTCAGGCGGTTATTGAAGCATATAGTTGCAAGTGCGCCGTCTGTGGCTTGAAAGTCAGTTCACCAGATACCCTATCGTGGGAAGTTGAAGCGGCACATATTGTTCCCCATCGTTACAAAGGGCGAGATGATATATTCAATGGGATCGCATTATGCCGATTTCATCATTGGGCATTTGATGCCGGTTGGTTCACCTTGCAGGACGATTGCAAAATCCAAACCTCACCACTAATTAGCCGCCTGCCGTTTGACTGTGGAAAAATTGAAGGGTATGACTTTTTCCAAGCTCTCACCAAAACGGGTTTGAAGCTGCGCTTCCCTGATAGGCTTGAGGTTCGGCCACATCAAAACGCGATTCGGTGGCATCGGCAAAATGTTTTCCCCCGGCCATAAAATCCAATGACAGAAATTATGAACAAAGAAACGATTGTTTATTCAATAAACGTGGAAGATTTGCAAACGGTAGCCAAGCAAGAGTTGTGTCGCAAACTCTCGCCAAAGGAGATCGCGATAGTTGCGGACAAAGTTGGTGACTACATTGATTGGCAAGGAGCAATTACCGCTGCGATTGAAGACCGTTTGCCAGCGATGGTGATTTGAAACTTTGCGGGCAGCGTTTTTGGGAATTTATTTCAGCTCGTAAAAATCTTTATACGGACATCATTGAACCGCTCGGAAGTCGTGCAAAGGAACGCAAAGAAGAATTTGAAATTGAATTGCGCGAGTTACCAATCGGCTCACCAAAGAATTTCTTGATGTTTATTGTTTGCCAGACGGCACGATACAATGGAAAAAGCTTGTTTAGTTCAATTCGAGCATTATTCCACCAAGGTAACGCCCGTCTTATTTTGGTTCCACAACTGGTGCCGGTTTTCCCCGCCGGTCATGGAGCTTTTGAACTTTCGTCCTTGCCTCCAGCTCCGTCAGGAGCGGAATCTTTGTAGAACCAGACGCAAAGGGAACGCCAACCCCGTCGGGGCGGCAGCTTCATCCGCAATCGGGGGTGCGGTCTGCGGCCCCGCGCGGTCGCTCGGCCGGAGCTTGGGCTTGGTTTGGGGTGTTTTGCTACAAACTAGCCACCCTGGCGGGGTTAAATTGGCTCGCAAGTCGTCCAAAGGGCGTCGCAACCCGTCCGCAACCCGTCGCAGGTCGAAAATCGGCCCCGCAACTCGTCCGATGGGCGTCGCAGGTCGTCCGAGAGCCGTCGCAAGTCGCCCGGAGGCCGTCGCAGGTCGTCCGCAAGGCGTCGCAACCCGTCCGCGAGCCGTCGCAAAGAGGGTTTCGCCCGTCGCCCGGCCGACGGCGCAGTTTGCGGGCCTCACTTCGCCGGTCGTTTCTGCCAATAATTCGCGAGTACCGAGCCGCTGATGTTCATCCACGGAATGAAGATGGCCGCCGCCAGGCCGACGGTGGCCAGCTTGCCCATCGCGTTCGCGAGGCCGGACGCCATGCCGCCGTTTTGCAGCCCGACTTCAAACGCCACCGAGCGCGCGGAGTTTTTGTCCAGCCCGCTCGCGCGGCTCAGAAAATAGCCGAAGCCATAGCCCGCCGAGTTGTGCAGGGCGGACGCGAGAAACAACAGCCCACCGACTTTCAACAAGTTGTCCCGACCGGACGCCGTGGTCATCGCGGTCACATACACGATGCCCGCCATCGCCGCCTTCGGCATGAAATCGTCCAGCCGCGCAAACCAGAGCGTCAGCCCGTGATAAACCAAACCCACTACGACCGCGCTCAGAAGAAATCCAACCAAGCCCAGCGCGGTGAGGGCATCGCCCGTGAAGTGTGACTGCAAAAACGCCCAGCCGCCCAACGGGAGCCACCCGAGCCACGCGACGCTGAAAGCAGCGAGGCCGCAAAGGATTTTCCGGCTGCCCGGCCCGCCGTGCTTCAAGTGATCGTGAATCAGCGCCGCGCCGATCGGCACCAGCACGATCTTGACGATCTCCACCATCATGTTGAAAAACTTCACCTCAACCATTGTGCCCGCGAGCAGTTTCATCCACAGCGGCGTCAGGATGGGCGCGAGCATCGTGGTCACCGCCGTCACCGTGACCGAGAGTGCGAGATTGGATTTCGCGATGTAAGCCATCACGTTTGAAGCCAGCCCGCTCGAACACGAGCCGATGAGGATGACGCCCGCCGCGATCTCCGGCTCGAACCGGAATATCTTCGTCAACGCCAGCCCGACCAGCGGCATCACGGAGAAATGACAGACGATGCCGACCAGCACGCCGCGCGGTGATTTGGCCACGCCGGCAAAATCCTTGAGGCTCATCTGCGTGCCCATGCCGAACATCACCAGTTGAATGGCGATGAGCATGACCCATTTGTTGCGCATGTCGAAATTTCCAACATGAAGAAATTGCGCCGGATAAATCATCGCCGCCGTGACCACCGCGATGATCCACGCAGTAAACTGGTAGCCGCGAAAGTTTTTGGAGAAACGAAGCGAGATGGCCAACGTGGCGGCAAGCATCACCAGAAGCGGATGCCAAACGGCGGGATCGTTCGCCATCCATCCCACGCCGAACACAACCACCGTGAACAGCAACATTCCTCCTTCGACTTTGGCCAGCGGGTACATTTTATATTCGTGACAATTCGTGTCTCACAAAACCGTCGCCAGATAATCCACCGCGATGCCCGGACTCGCCAAGATCGGCACGCGTTTGTCCGCCGCCGCCAGCGAATCCACCACGCGCGCCATCGAAGCCTGCGCCAACACGATCACGTCCACCTGCTGTGACAATTCCTTCAACGCCGCCGCGACCTTCGCGTCGTGTGTCGCCGCGTCGCCGCTCATCAACGCCTCGAACGCGCCTTCGCACAACTTGGAAGTGAGTTCAGTTTTTTTACCGGCAAGCGCCGCGCGCCGCACAATCAAATCCGCCGTCGGCTCCAGCGTGGTCGCCAGCGTGGCGATGACGCCGATTTTCGTTCCCGTCGCGACCGCCTGATCCGCCATTGGTTGATCCACGCGCAACACCGGCACGCCGATCAGCTTCGCGCCCGCCTCCACCGCCGGCCCGATGGACGAACACGTCACCATGATGTAATCCGCGCCCGCCAGTTCAGCGGATTCCAGATAGTTCGCCACCCGCCGTGCAATGGTCGCGGTGAGGCTGCCCGCCTCGCGGATGCCCTTCACCAATGAGTCGTCCGCGATGTTGAACACGTCCACGTCCGGCAATTTTTCTTTGCACAGCGCCGCGAACACCGGCACGAGCGTGGCCGAGGTGTGAATCAAACCGAGTTTTTTCCTTTTCATAAATTTGAGATGGCGCAGCAGCAGCTCCGCCCTACCGACTTGGTAGGGCTGCGCTGCCGCGCTGCCAGTTACATTTTTCCGCGTCTCACGATTTCAAAATAATTCTCCGCGCCGACCTGGCCACCCTTGAACACCACTTCCAATCCGTCCACCGGCGCACCCGGCGCATGGGCGCGGCACAAAGGCGCACCCGGCGTCAGCGGCGCGATCATTGCCAACGCCTGGATTCCCAACTCGCGCGCGGCGTAGCTCGACGTGTCGCCCCCGGCGATGCACAGCCGGCGCACTCCCGATTGCGACAGCGCCAGATTCAGCACCTTCCCCAGCGCGGCCCCGAAAAGAATGGCGCTGACAGTTTTCGCCTCCGCCGCGCTGAGACCGCGACGCTTGAAAATGCGGGCGGTCGCCGCCAGACGGGGATCGGTTCCGCCCCGGCTCGTGTGGACAATCACGCTGCGTCCCGCAGCGAGAAATGCGCGCGTGGCGTCCGCCGACCGCTGGATGACGCGCCGGATGTTTTTCTCCGTCGCCAGCATGGCCGTATCGAGCGCGACTTCGGCAAACCCATGCCGCAACGCCCACGCCATCTGCCCTTCCGTCACCGGCGAACAACTGCCGGAGGCCACCAGCAACTGTTTCGTAGGCGACGACGTGCGAAGGCTCAAATTGCTTTCCGCTCTCTGCTTTCCGCTTTCCGCTTTTCCCCAATGCGCCGCCAGTGCCGTTTCAATTCCCGACGAGCCGATGGAGAACAGCGGTCGTTTGCGGCTGGCGTGACCATCAATCAATTCGCCGATGAGTTGCAATTGCCCGGCATCCAGGGCGTCGAACAAAACCACGCCGGGTTTGTCCGCGAGAATTTTTTCCAATGCCGCGCGGGCTTCTTTCGCCGGCAGCACGAGCTGGAGAATGTCGAACAGCGCAATTTTCTTTTTCGTCTGCTGCGCCAGATGCAACCGCAAATCCGCCTCGGTCATCGGCGTGACCGGATGTTTGCTGATGGACGGATGGCGGTCGAGCCGGTGAATCGCGCCCGCGCTGCCGATGCCATACCGGGCGAAGTGCTGGCCAAAAACCGTGTAACGTCCCAGCGCCGGTGCGGCGACGAGCAGCGGAATAAATGGCGCCCGGAAAATTTTCGCGCCCAGATCAATCACACAACCGATGCTGCCGAGGCTCGGGGAGGAATCGAACGTGGAGCAGACCTTGTAGTGAACATGCCGCGCCCCGAGCGCTTTGAGTTTCGACAACGCGGGGTGCAGTTCGCGCCTCATGGCGGCCGGGGGCATTGAGCGTGTCATGCCCGCGACGCCGACAGCCTGGAGGTTTTTGAAACGCCCGAGTTGCTTGGGCGTGGGCGGTTCGATGAACAGCGCCGTGCGGATGCCCGCGAACGTCAGTCGTTCGAGCGCATCGGTTGAGCCGGTGAAATCGTCGCCGTAAAAGGTCAGGAGAAGCTTGCTCATGCCAAAGACAGGAAACATCGAACATTGAACATCGAACGCCCAACCTCGAAAGAAATGACCGAACGATAGCCGTTCAATGTTCGATGTTTCATTTTTCTTTCTTCCCAAACTTTTCCACCGATTTTTTCAGCTCGGGATATTTCTGCGCCGCCTGTTCCAGCGTCAGCCCTTCGACCGCCGCTTCCCACCATTTCCGCAGCGAGCGCACGCCCACTGCCGGGCCGTCGGGATGCGCCATGATGCCGCCGCCGGCCATGTAGAGCAGATCAACCGTCTTCGTGCGGCGAAATGTTTCGCACGCCTGCCCGCCCCATTGACCGGAAGAAACGACGGGAAGGATCGGAGTGCCGAACGTAGTGGGACAGGCGTCTCGCCTGTCCAGTTCATCGGTTTCTGTTTTTTTAGAACCAAATGAATTTTGTTCGTCAAACTGGACAGGCGGGACGCCTGTCCCACTGCGCCGTGG
>JANYDP010000321.1 GCA_025363535.1 Verrucomicrobiota bacterium
TGCTGGCAGGCACGATTTTGTCCGGAGAGTGATGCTGGTGGTTTTCGTGGTCCATACTCGGTTGATGGAGCGAGCGGTGAGTTCTTGCAGTCTTTTTCAGATTAGTTGGATTTCAACCAGCCGCAATGACTTCAACGGACACTGGTGGGTTAATGTGACCCCCCAGCGTTAGCGACTGCGGGCACGACCCGGAACTGGGACACCGCGTCCGCCACCATCCGTTCCGTACACCAGCGTGCGTAATATCCGCCAAACAAGGCTCGGAGCATTCGACCGAGCCAACCGCGCGGGCGGGAATATTCGATGAAAACGCGCACCAGCGACCCGCCTGAGCACGCTTCGAGTTCGAAGCCCATGCGATAGTCGCCGATCACGACCAACCGCGGCGTTCCCACCGTCTGCCATGCTTTGCGAAACGGAGGCACCCGCTCCGTAACTTCTTCCTCAACGTAAAGCGAAATTCCAAAAACACGGCCCGACAGACCAATCCTCGAACCAACCGCCTGCCCTTTCTGCTCGTCGAGCGAAACCTTCATCTTCCCCCCGCCCATCATCCACGACCGTTCACTCATGTGATCCGAAAGCCGCGCATGGTTGTCGAGCAACGCAAAGGCGGCTTCGATCGGCGCCACAATCACGCCCTTTGCTTCGGACCGAAAACTTCTGGTTGGATTTGGGTCCAGATCGCCGAACCTGAGGGGTTGCTGGTCGAAAGGCTTATTCATGTCCGTTAGGTTTTATACTAGGAGCATTTTCAATGATGTTTGTAGAAGCCGACGCCTTTGATGTCGTTCCAGGAGGTAGTCTGATGGCAGAGGAAGCATTGGTTCACCTCGGCTTTTCCCATGTGGGCCACTGTCATTGAAACCATTTTGAAGTGCATCATGTAGTGGCTTGGCGGCGCTTGATGGCACTGGGCGCATGATTGCGAGATCGGCGACGGGTGGCGGAATTCGGGAATCGTCCACTTTACCGTGGCGTGACATTGTCCGCAATCGCTGCCGAGTAGGCCGAAGTGCCGGTCCTTCGACTGATGGCAAGTCGCGCAGTTAAGTCGCTCCTCTCCGGAGTTCAGTTGTGGTGTAGGCGAAGGTGGAGCGCCCCGTGCGCCTTGCACGAGCCACGCGATGACGTCACTGCGTGGTTTGTCCGACGACGGCACGGGCGGAATTTGTCGCAGACCGATTTTTGCCAGGGCGACATGGTCCATCTTGGTCGTGCCCGGCACCCGGCCCTGATGTTCGACGTGGCAGGCGGTGCAGGAGGCGATGTCGGCATGAAAGGAGCTCGGTTGACGTTGGAGGAGTGACTTGTTGTCGGCATGGCAAACGACACAGCTTTTCGCCTCGACGCCTTTTACCGCCGTGTGACAGGCCGCACAGTTGTTTTCGAGAAAGGCGTGCGGCTGCGACAACGCGCCCGGTTTGACCGCACGCTGGACCACCCGCTGCGCAAGCGGAAAATGGAGGAGCGAGAGCGTCGCTGCTGCGCCCCCGACCACGATCAGCGCAAGGATGAGGCCAAGCTTCGTCATGGCAGCCACCTCAGTCCGAAATAAATGCCCGAAGCGATGTGCGCCGCGAGCAACGCGTAGAAGGCCACCGAAACGACAACATGAACCTTCAGCGCGAGCGAAAACCAGCGCCGCAACAGCTCATCCGTCCGGATCGAATACTCGAGATCGGCGACCCCTTGGGCGAGAATCGTCACTTCGCCAGAAACGTTCCCCGGGGGGAATGACAATCCGAGCGAAGCCATGCCGGCAGTCAGCTCCGGTGTTTTTATCCGCCTTTTCCTTTCCGTGTCGGACTTCTCCAACAAGCCCCACGCGTGATCGAGATCGCCCCGCGCCGTCTGCAGAAGCAGGAGCTTGTCCTTCATGTCGAGGTTCACGAAGGGAGCCAGGTAGCGCAGGACAATCCCGCTGACGACCACGAGCAGCATGGACGCGGTGAGCGCGATGCCGAGCGGGCTCACATACTTATGACCGGTATGGATGAGCGCGAGCAGCGCTCCAAAAATGCCGGCGTAGATGTGAACCGAGAGCCACGTCTGCAGCGAAATGAACTTGGTCACGTGCTTGAAGAAGGGATTTCGCTTCACGAAAACATAAATCAGCGGGACGAGCATCAGCACGGCCCCGGTAATTCCGAACACTGCTCCCATGCTACTGCCGGCAAAGCGCGGTGCAACGTGCAGTAAAAAACCGAGCCAAGCAAACACCAGCACCGCGAAGGCGCTGACCACGACGAAGCGTTCGCGATTTTTCATCGTTACGCTTCAACGGTCACTTCGGTTTTTGGCTTCGCTTGGCAGGCGAGGATGATGCCGTTTCTTTTGTCGTCTTCGTCGAGCGCGTCGTCGACGGCCATGTCGACTTCGCCGGCCGTCATCTTCACCTTGCACAGCCCGCACGTGCCGACGCGGCAGGAATATTGAATGCCTATCCCGAGGTCCTCGGAAAGTTCGAGAATGGTCTGATCCGCCTTAATTTTGCTGGATTTGTTATTGGAAGAGAATGTGACCACGGGGCCGGTCGCCGCAGCACTTCGCTTCGCTGATGTTCCAGGTGAGGCAGGTGCGGGTTTGACGGCTCCGAACGCCTCCATCTTCAGGTTCTCAGGCGTAACTCCGATTTCAGCGAGGAGCGCCTTGATCGCATCCATCATCGTCGGCGGCCCGCAAAGTTGCACTCGACGCGAAGCCAGAGCGGGGACCGCTTTGAGAAGGAATTCCTTCGTGATGCGTCCGTGGGCTCCCTTCCATTCTCGCGTCGGCTTGGACATCGTGATCGCGACATGCAGCTTCGGATTGCGAAGTTCGAGCTCGGCGATCTCTTTCCTGAAAATCAAGTCGATCGGAGCACGGCAGCCGTAGATGAAGAAAATGTCGCCCGGCCATGACTGCTCTGTGAGATACCGGGCGACACTCATCATCGGCGTAACGCCGACTCCGGCACCAATGAGGACGACGCTGTCCGACTCGGCACCCGTGAACGTGAATTTGCCGATCGGACCTCCCGTTTCGATTTCGTCCCCGATCTTCAGCAAATCGACGATGTGGCGGGAGACGGCACCGCGATCCTCACGCTTCACCGTCAGATCGACATGGTCACGCGCGTTGGGCGACGAGGAAATGGAATACGAGCGATTCATTCTCGCACCGCCGATCCCAAACGCGACGTTGAGGAACTGCCCTGACAAAAAGGTAAACGGCAGGGCGCCTCCGCCGGGCGAGCGTAGACGGAATGTGCGGACGGAAGGGGTTTCGTTGATGATGCTTTCGATGCGAAGTCGGCCGGCCCACTTCGCGGTCAACGGAGCCGGGGTCACCGTTGGCGAGGGTGTTGGAGGGCTGGGCGATTGGTTAGCTGCGTCTGGCGATGAAGGTTTATCGTCGGGGGCAGGCGGTGGTGCTTGGTCCGGCGGGAGCGGCACCGACGAGTCCGTTGCGGAGGGCCGTACTTTTGGAGGCAGCGGATTTCCTTCCGACGGAGTTTTTCCACCCGGTAGTCCGGATGGCCCAGGTGAGCCGCCAAGCGGCGGTGACGACCCCGGTGGCGGGGAACCTGCACCGGGCTCAATCCGCCCGAAGAGAGCGGCGGCACGGCGCATCTTGAAGAAATACATGGCCAGCATCGCAAAGGCGAACGCGACGAGCAACGCCATCGTGAAGAGGTGCAATACCGAGAGGCCACGGACGCCATGCGACTCTTCACCCACGGCGGGAGACGCGAGCCTCATCTCGCGCTTGAACCAAGCGAGTGCGACCTCGCGAGGGGCGCGGCCTTCAGCCAATGCTCGACGCGCGGCGATGCCGCTTTCGAGCTGCGCCGCACCTTCGCGCAGGCGTGTCATGGCCTCGTGCATCGCCGCGTAATTTCCCGACTGAGTGCCAGCGTTGAGCGAATCGAGCGCTTGTCCCATCAGCATCGTTCCCGAATGCATGCGCTCGGCGGCTTGCTGCTCGACCTGTTGACGTTTCTCCGGCGTCAGTTCCGGCAAGGCCATCAGTGAGGGATACAGCTCCTTCGGCGGCGGCTTGCCCATACTCTTCATCATCTCACCCATCTGTTCCATCATCCCCCCGGCACCGGCTGGCATCCCACTCACGGGCGCTGCGCTGCCGCCAGCCGCGGGCATGGCCGCAGCCGCGGGGTGATGGCTCGCGTGTTCATCGGGAGACTGCGCGCGCAGGCCTGACAGCGGGAGCAGCGCGACCAGCAGGCAGAGGAGGCTGTGTGAGGTGATCCTGACGTGTCCGCTCGCGCTTTTGGTTTCTGGGCGGTCCATATTCTAACTTCGGTCCATTTCCTAACTTACTTCCAACACGCGGTTCATCGTGCCGAATTCGTTCAACACGCATTTGGAGCAATCCCGATCTCCGCCCTCGCAGCCGGGTTCGCAACACCATTGTCCATCGACGATGAACTTGAATTCGTGGTGTCCGTGAGGAAGCGGAAGTGTCGTTTGCC
>JANYDP010000353.1 GCA_025363535.1 Verrucomicrobiota bacterium
GGCAAACCGCCGGTGTTTGCGGCGGGCCAGGGCTTGCACGGCGACCGCACCAACAACGTCTATTACGCCACCAACGCCTTTGTCACCACCGACGACATCTCCGAGCCGGCCTTCAAGATCAAGGCCGGCCGCATCCGCGTCATACCTGGCCAGCGCATCGTGGCCCGGAACGCCACGCTCTGGCTGGGCGACGTGCCGGTGTTTTATTTTCCGTTTTACTCGCGCAACCTCGGCGACCGGGCGAACAATTTTAACTTCACGCCTGGCTACGGCAGTCTTTACGGCGGGTATCTGCTCAGCGACTACGCCTGGTTTTGGAACGAACCCGTGGACGGCAAGCTCCATGTGGACTACCGCTCCAAACGCGGCATCGGGCTGGGGCAGGACTTAAATCTCCATCTGGGCCGGTGGGGCGAGGCGTCGCTCCGTTTTTACTATCTGCATGATGAAGACCGGGGCACCAACTTCTTCTCCCATGTCGTCTCGCCGGAAAACCGCCAGCGCTTCCGCGTTTCCTATGACGCGACGCCCTGGACGAACCTGACCGTGAAAGCCCTGGTCCGCTACCAGAGCGACAGCGAGTTGATCAAAACATTTTATCAAGGCGAGTACCGGGAAAATCCGCAGCCCGATTCGTTCATCGAAGTGAACAAATCCCTGCCGAACTTTAGTCTCGACCTGCTCACCCAGCCGCGCGTGAACCGCTTTTATCAAACCGTCGAACGCCTCCCGGAAGTGCGCCTCACCGGCTTCCGCCAGCAACTTGGGGCCACGCCGATTTATTATGAGAGCGAAAGTTCGCTCGGCTATTACCGCCGGGATTTTGCCGTGACCAACGGCCTGTCCGCCGGCCTGGACTACGAGGCCGGGCACGCCGACACCTACCATCAACTCTCCCTGCCGAAGACTTTTTTCGGCTGGCTCAACTTCACCCCGCGCGTCGGTGGACGCTTCACCTACTACACTAAGTCCACCGGCCCGGGTGCGACAGTGGATGAAACCTATCGTGGCGTCTTCAACACCGGCGCGGAAATTTCCTTCAAAGCGTCGCGGGTCTGGCGGCAGGTGGAAAGCAAAACGCTCGACCTCGACGGTGTGCGACACATTATTTCACCATCGGCCAATTACGTTTACGTGCCCCGGCCCAATGTCGCGCCCGCACAGTTGCCCATGTTTGATTACGAGCTGCCAAGTCTGCGCCAGTTGCCGATTGATTACCCCGCCTACCACGCGATTGATTCCGTGGACAGCCAGAACGTCGTGCGGCTGGGCCTGGAAAATAAATTGCAGACGAAGCGCAACGGGCAGATTGAGGATTTTCTTCGCTGGGAAACCAGCGTGGACACACGGCTCGATCCCGGCACCAATCAGGGCACATTCAGCGACATTTTTTCCGACCTGACCTTCAAGCCCCGCTCCTGGCTGCGGCTCGAATCGCAGACCCGTTACGATGTGGATCGCGGCGGCTTTCGGATGCTGCTGCACACCGTGACCTTCGAGCCGAACAATGTCTGGAGCTGGACCGTCGGGCATTTTTATCTGCACGACGATCTGACCGG
The DNA here is from genome assembly GCA_025363535.1 of Verrucomicrobiota bacterium. GTDB lineage: Bacteria > Verrucomicrobiota > Verrucomicrobiia > Limisphaerales > CAIQOK01 > CAIQOK01. The sequence goes on from JANYDP010000353.1 coordinate 1,560, forward strand.
GCTGCCCACCGCGCTTGGCCTGGGCAACAACATCATCACGAGCAGTCTTTTTTACCGGCTGAACGAAAACTGGGGCTTCCGGGCCAACCACCATTTCGACGCGCTCAACGGCCGGATGCAGGAGCAATACTACACACTGTATCGCGACCTGCGCTGCTGGACGGTGGCGATCACCGGCGGCGTGCGCGACAGCGGCAACGGCCCCAAAGATTTCAACGTGGCGTTTTCCTTTTCCCTGAAAGCCCTGCCGCGGGGCAAGCTTGGCAGCGACACCGTGCGGCCATATTCGCTGCTGGGGCAGTGAGGGAGTTTGCGCACCGGCAATGTCACCCGTGCATAAGCAATAACGGCGGGCTTCAAACTCACGGGAAGATCAATCGTTACTCCTTAGGCAAGAGCCGATCCAGCGGGCAACCCACCGCTTTTCTAATGCGAACCACGGTGGTCAACAGCACATCTATTTCCCCCGCCTCGATGCGTTGAACATTGCGAATGTTCAGGTCGGCAAATTCCGCGAGCTGTTGTTGCGTCATGCCCCTGGCCATTCGCTCCCGACGAATGTTGTCACCCAGGTGTTTCAACCACGGGGAAATAGCCTTTGTTTTGGACACGCACAATATTTCCGGGAAAATGTCCTTGACGGATACGGCGGTTGCGCCGTAATATCGGCTCGTCGGAGAATCTGCTAAGAAGAAGCAGAAGGGAAAAAGGAAACCGGAGAAAATGAAAACCACAAACATCGTCGGGGGATTCGTCACACTCTTGCTTTTATCTTTCACGCTCAATGGCCGGACTGCCCCGCGCCCGTCCCTGCCGCCGATTCCTGAGTTCGCATCGCTGCTGTATCACGAATCCTTTGATGCACTGTTTTCCTCGGGCAGCACCAACGCACAAGTCATCACCGACAAATTCACCTACGTTGAAAGCTGGTCGGGTTACGCACTGCAAC
>JANYDP010000365.1 GCA_025363535.1 Verrucomicrobiota bacterium
CGAAAAACGGTGTGCTGTTCGTGCATCACCAGCTCATCGTTCGGATCGGCGTAGCGTCCGAGGTGATACGCTCGGATGACTTCGGGATAGCGGACAGCGGAATTGCCGGAGTCGGATGGCGGTGGCAGCGGTCGCAACGCCAGCTTCGGCGTCGAACACGCGGAGAGAAACAATAATGGCAGGAGATAAAATGTTTTCATGGTCTGGAGGTGGTGGTTTTGATTGGGGCATCGGTTTCTTGGATGACAGAAATGGCCGTGCCGCCGAGCGAGGCATCGGCGCGATCAAGAGTTTGCAGAACGTAGAGGTAAAATTGCTTGCCACCCGGCACGCGGATATAAAACCCGTCCTTTTGGATCGAATCGGCGATTTGTTGCGCGTAGATTTTGAGAACATCCTGCGCGCCCGCCAGCGGCGCGTTGTTGAGCGACGGACTGTTGATGGGGCCGAAGATGGTTTCTTTTTTCTCGGTCAACGACCCCGCCGCGCCGGAAAGAAACGTGGCCGCAAACAGTTTTATCTCGGCCAGATTATCGGACTTGATGAATTCACCGCGCAGACCCGCGCTGCCGTCGGTGATGGCCCAGCCAGTTTGATTCGTGTGGTTGGCAAATTCGCGGTCGAGGGCGATGGCCTTGATTGGCAGCTCCTCGCCGTTCTGCCAGACGAGCGTCCAACTGCTGCCGCTGGCGATGCGTTCGCGCTGATGGTCGGTCTTGGCCGTGCCGTGAACTTCCGTCCCGGCGGGAATAACGAGCCTGCCTGCGTGATAAATATTCTCTGTGACCAGGCCGATGATGGGTGTCTGGATGGAAGATGAATCCACCGTGATGACCGTCTCACACGGAATCAACCGGCCGAACGGTGCAAACACCGCGCTCAATTTTTTGGGCGCAACCACGCCCGCCGAACTGTCGGCAAACAAACTGATCGGGGTGAGCGTGGGCAACTGATTCGCGGGAACCACCGGCAACGGTTGCGGTGCTGATCCGTTGGTGACTGCCGAAGGGGATGTGGTGGCAGCCGCTGGCGGATGAAATGCCTGCATCGGTCGCACGACCGACTGCACCACCTGGGGTTTTCCGTTCACGGTGTTTGTGCCAAGCGGAGCCGCCGTGACATCATCCGTTGGTGTTTGATGTTTGCGGATGACCCCAAAGATCACCAGGCCTGCCGCGAACAACGCGCCGAAGGTGACAATCTTGCCGGTGCGGGTTTTGAAGAAATTGAGAAAGTCGCGTGGTTTCATAATTGGCCTCGGGGTGAACGAATGGGACGAACGACGGGAGCATTGGTGGCGGTAACCATCTGCGGCGAGGGCGATAACCGGTTAACCAGCACGGTGAAATTATTTTTCAGCGACAGTTCATTGCGTCCACCGTCCGGCGTGCCGGTGACGGCGAAATAAACGATGCTACGACCATGCGGCGGCACATTACCATCCGCGTCCGACATGGACTGTGGATAGAGCCGATTGCCGGCGCGAAGCGCAAAGCTGTCCGGCTGATAAAACAGTGACGAGTCACTCTTATTAGTGATACCGACGCGAAAAACCAGCGAGTCCTCGGCATTGAAACGAAATGCCTGTTCAACCTGGATTTCGTAGTCGTTGAAGTCGCTGACGAGCGGATGGCCGTCGTAAGTGGTGAAGCCGACATCGGCTACAGCTTCCGGCTGCTGCGATTTCAGCAACGGAAACGCCTTCGCCTTGTCGAGCAATGCGAGCAGTTTTAGCGGACTGGCATCGGGCGTGCGGCCGGCCCCCGGATCATCGGGCGGCGGCGGTGATTCCATGATGAGCGACAACACCGGCGCGTCGCTAGCGGATAGCTCGAAAACATAGGTGCGATGATTCCAACGGACATTCAGATTTCCGGCGGCTTTGACCGTGAGGGCGCGCACCGAGAGAAACGTCGAACCTTTTACGTGGGCGAGTTGAAATTGGCCCGGCGTTTTTCCGTCCACGGTGAAACCTGCGCCGTCAATGGCTTCAAGCGGACCGGGGAAGCTGATGGTGGTGACGCGGCTGGTGGCCACCGGCACGCCCACGACGGTGTGGTCGTCGAGCGTGACCCGCTGGATGGCGCGAGAATCAGCCCGGGCAACCGTGGTGGCAAATACCGTGGCGGTGAACAGCACCGTGACGGTGCGCGATAAAATGTTAGCGATTGATTTCATATTTGAAGTCGCCCACGGCGGTGGGGAAACGTCCGTTCGCGGCCATGTTGGGGTTGCGAACCAGGCGCAGCCGGAGCGTGAACGGAAACGCTTCGGTGAACGCCTTGTCCTGGAAGATGCCGCTGCGGATGATCTGGCCGGTGATGGCAGCCAGCACTTCGCTGTCGCGCGTCGCCAAAATATCTATGCGGCCGATTTCAGCCTTTTGGTGCAACTGTTTGGAACGAAATTCGACGGCCTCGCTGATGCGCTCGTCCTGCGCCTTGTTGAAGGCGGATTTCAGAAAAACCAGCTTGAGCAAATCCGGGTTGTCAAATTCCTTCGGGTTGCGTTCGAGAAATGCGAGCGTCGCCAGTTCGGCCTGCTGGACGTGCAATTCTTTCGCCTCCGAAAACTGGAGCAACGGACTCAAGTAATACGTTCCCGCCGGATCAATGATGACAACGCGTTCGCGCTGCTTGAATTTCGAGATCAGGTGGTAGCGGTCAATCGCCGACAGCAGCAGCACGGCGACGGTGAACGCAAACCAAAACCACGGCAGGCGGTCGCGCTGCACGAGCAACCGCGTAAGATCAAAGCCCTTGCGGGCGGCCACCATTTCCCGAGGCGCTGGGTGGGTGGGAGTCGTTTTCAATTCAGGATTTTCCATAGGTCAATAGTAATTGGGTTTGGATT
>JANYDP010000368.1 GCA_025363535.1 Verrucomicrobiota bacterium
CACGCGCGCATCGGCCGTGGGGACAATCAGATCGTTGATGCTGATGGAGCCGGTGTTAAGGCGGGTGGCCAAAGCGAAGGCGGCGGATTCGTCGCGCGAAAAAATGCTGGCGGCAAGCGCGTACGGACAATCGTTCGTCCGCAGCACAGCTTCGTGGTCGTCCGCGACGGTGACGATGGCCAGCACAGAAGCGAACACATCGGCGCACAGCAATTGTGATGAAGGGGAAACCCCGCCGAGAACCAGCGGCGTGACAGCGGTGCCGTCGTCGCGCATTTCGCCGGCGATCAAATGCGCGCCGAGCGCAAGGGCGTCTTCGACGAGCGGGCGAAAACTTGCGTCGGACTTGGAACTTGAAACTTGAAACTTGGAACTTTCTGCAAGCACCCGCGCGAGCCGACCTTCCAGTTCCGTCGCCTTGGCGGCAGAGACGAAGACACGCTTCGGAGCCATGCACGTCGCGCCGTTGTTGAGCGTGAGACCGAAGGTGAGCGCCTTGACGACAAGATCGAGATCGGCATCGTCGCGAACGATGACGGCGTCGCAGCCACTCAATTCCATCGTCGCCGGAATGATTTCTTCCGCGAGCTGGCCGAGAATAATTTCGCCCGTGGCCGCCGAGCCGGTGAAGATCACCTTGTCCGGCCCCGCCTTGATGGCGATGCGGGCGGCGGCGGAACTTTCCGACAGCACCGCGACGAGCTGCGGATCGAAGCCGGCGCGGACAATCAACTCCACGAGCCTGCGGGCGGCAGCCGTTCCACCCGCGCCGGGCTTGAGCAGGACGGCATTGCCGGCGACGAGCGCCTGGATGAGTTGCGCGCCGGGCAGCAGCAGCGGGTAGTTGCCGGGGCCGATGATGAGCACCACACCGTAAGGGTCGCGATGAATTTCACTGCGCACGCCGGTCAGCCAGAGCGGCAATCCGCGACGACCGAAACGGCGCGGCTGGAGAATTTTTTGGGCTTTGCGTTCGAGGAAGCGGCAGGCTTCGGCGAGCGGAAGAACTTCCGCGAGCATGGATTCAAGCGCGGGACGATTGCGCGCCGACGCAGAGGCTTCAGCCAACGACAAGGCGTGTTCGGCGATCAGTCGGCGAAGTTCACGGACCCGTTTCAAGCGATCCAGCAGCGAGGTGCGCGACCAGCGGTTTTGCGCGCTGCGGGCGGACAGCATCGCGCTGGCGACGAACGCAGTCAGATCGGATTCCGCATCGTTGAAGGCGATGGGAATGCGCGTGCGGACTGGTTCGCCGGTGAGATTCATTGCTTGAGGAGACGGGTGAATGATTGCAAAATATCAGCCATCGCGTTGGCGCGCGGCGTGACAGCTTGCGGCCGGGACGGCGGCGCGAGCGGTGCAGAACTGATGCCGAGGTCGTCGAGGAGGAGTTTGCTGCTGATGCGGGCGCTCTCGAAAATCACCGGCAATCCGCTGCCCGGATGCGTGCCGCCGCCGACGAGATACATGCCGTCGAGATCCTCGAAGCGGTTGTGCGGACGCAGGTGCAGCATCTGGTCGAGCGTGTGGGCGAGGTTAAACGTCGCGCCGCGATAAATCTCGTAGCGCGTATCCCAGTCGGCGGGCGTGATGACGCGTTCGTAGCGGATTTTGGATTCAAGATTGCCGTAGCCCGCCTTGGCGATTTGTTGGAGGAGCCGTTTGCGGAAACCAGTTTTTTCTTTTGCCCAATCCACGTTGGGATGCTGATGCGTGACGGGTGCAAGAACGTAAAGCGCACTTTTACCCTTGGGCGCAAGCGTCGGATCGGTGACGCACGCGTTCTGCACGTAGAAGCTCGAGTCCTGGCTGAGAATGTGTTTGTTCTCGATCTCGTCAAGGTTCTGCTCGTAGTTCTCGGCGATGTGGATGGTGTGATGCGGCAGATCAAATTCACCCTCGACGCCGAGATACATCATGAACGTGGAGCAGGAGTATTTTTTCTTCGCGAGTTTCTTGTCGGTCCAGCGGCGACGGAGTTGATCCGGCACGAGCTTTTCCATCGCGCGGGCGAAGTCGGCGTTCACAACAACCGCATCCGTGCGGTGCGTGCCGGTGGCGGTGCGAACACCCACGGCACGGCGACCGGTGAACAAAATTTCTTCGACCGGTTCGTTCAGGCAAATTTTCACGCCGAGACGTTCGGCCACGCGGGCCATCGCCGCCGTGACCGCCGCACAGCCGCCGATCGGATGCCAGACGCCGTATTCATATTCGAGGAACGAGAGAATCGAGAACAGGCTCGGACAGCGGAACGGCGACATGCCCAGATATTTCGACTGAAAACAAAAGGCGAGCCGCACGCGTTCGTCGCTGAAGAAACGCTTGAGATAAGTGTCCACCGATTGATGCGGGCGCAGCATCGGGAGCATCTTCAACATGCGGGTTTGCACCAAGTCCTGCCAGCCGAGAAAAGGCGTTTCAAGACATGGCTCCATGAGCGCGAGCTTGGTGCGATTCTCGTTGAGAAAGCGGCGAAAGCCGGGCGCGTCCTGCGGACACAGCGCGGTGATCTGCTTTTCCATCGCGGCAATGTCCGAGGTACAGTCAAGTTTTCCGCCTGCTCCGAACTGGATGCGATACTGCGGATCGAGCCGGATCATCTCGACCTCTGCTCGGAGGCTGGTGCCGGCGGCGCGGAATATTTCTTCCAGCACGCGCGGATAGAGAAAGAACGTCGGCCCCAGATCAAATCTGAAACCGTCGGCTTCGAGGCTCGAAGTGCGGCCGCCGAGGATCGGCAGGCGTTCGAGAATTTTTACTTTTACGCCCGCACTGGCCAGCAAGATGGCCGCAGCGAGACCGCCGGGACCGGCACCGATGATAATGGATTCTTTGGTCATATCGTTTAGAAAACTGTCAGGCAACGACTCAGTCTGTCCATATTCTGTCTAACACTTTAATGGTTGTCAACTGTTTGTCTAAATAAAAACAATCAACCCCGAAAAGCCAGAACCACCCTTTTTAGCAGATGTTTTTGAAGATTATGACTAACCCTCCATTTTCCACTTGCCAGCCACCGCGATGCTGTATCATATTTGTCTAACTATATGACTGCTGCCCATCATTCCATAAAAATTGTCGCCCGCCGCACCGGGCTGAGCGCGCATGTCATCCGGATTTGGGAGAAGCGCTACGGCGCGACTGAACCGCAACGCACCGCCACCAACCGGCGGCTGTACTCGGAGGAACAGATTGAGCGGCTAAGCTTGCTGCGCGACCTCACCCAGGCCGGACACAGCATTGGCCATGTGGCGAAGCTGCCGCTGGCGAAGTTGAAGACGCTGGCGACGCAAGC